>NZ_JANYJC010000044.1 GCF_025361915.1 Chamaesiphon sp. GL140_3_metabinner_50 | reverse complement strand
TAGCTTATTTTTTAACTTTAAAATTTAAAATTCTTGCACCGATCGGCTTGCACTGAGCGTAACCGAAGTGAGCCTAAGTGTCAACTTTCAACTAATTCTTTGGGCATGATGAATGAGTTGTCTGGGTTGGTTTCGAGATCGATGACTTGGGTTACTGCGTCGATGTTTAGTTCGCCGTATATATGTGGAAATAAATTATTTGGATCGGCACCTTCGTAACGAATTTCTGGTGTGACTTTAGCGATTTCGATTACCAGAATCACTAAATCTGTTTGGTGCTTAAAAAACCGATTTGCCGAGCCGATAACTTGAGCGAGAGTAGAGCAGTGGATAAATCCTTCGGTAGCTAATGTTTCGCTACTGTAAGTACCAAGATTTTTGGCTGCTTCCCATCGATCGCGGCGGGTAATATGTAAGATAGTATTCATTCAGGAACGATGGCGGTGACGATGTTGGCTGCATCTTGAGGACGAACGCGATAGTACCATATTCTGGCAGGTAAAACGAGTACCATCGGCCCATTGCCACAGTTTCCCAAGCAACCGCAGCCTTCGTAAGTAATATTAGGTGAATTGTCGAGCTGTCTAAAAGCCGCCAAAACCTCCGCCGCACCCTGTTTGCGACAAGTCCGATTTAGACAGATAAGAATGCAAGTTGGTTCTGACGATCGATCTGTCATGGGGGAGATGGGAGTACGGAGATGGGAGATGGGAGATGGGATCGAAAAGTGCTTCACTTGGGGCACCTTTTCAAGAGAGATGGGAGAAGAGAGGAGGGAAAATGAATAAAAACATAAAAGACGCAAGCGTCCCTATTACTTCTTACTTCTTAGTTATTACTCCTTACTCCTTACTTCTTACTTCTTACTCCCATCTCCGATCTCCCATCTCCCATCTCCAACCTCCCATCTCTACCCCCACAAATCCCCAGACAAACTACTATTATCGAACTTAGCAGTCAAAAATTGTTGAATGGTAGCGTTGAGTTGCTTGAGTTTGACTGGTTTGGTGAGATAGTCATTGGCTCCGGCGGCTAGACATTTATCGCGATCGCCTTCCATTGCTAGTGCTGTGAGGGCGATAATGGGAATATCGGCTAATTCCGATCGAGCGCGGATGCAGGAAATTGCTTCAAATCCGTCCATTCCCGGCATTTGAATATCCATCAAAATTAAGTCGGGGCGGAATTTTGGGGTGGGTTCGTCGGTACCGCCTTCGAGCATGGCAATCGCCGATTCGCCATCGCCAGCGACGATCGGGCGATAGCCTTTGGCGGTAAGATAGCTAGAGATGGTATTGATATTGAGTTCGTTATCTTCAACGATCAGGATTAGGGGTAATTCGGCGATGTCCGAGGTATTTGGGACTGAATGAGTTGGAAGTTGTTTTTCTCTATAATGGGGCTGCGTAGAGGGTGAATTGAGGGTCTGGGTGGCAATTTCATAAGTATCTGGCAAGCAGATATTCACGCGCGAACCGCTGCCGATCGCACTTTGAAAATCGATCGTCCCGCCGTGTAATTCGACAATCGGATGAATGAGCATTAAGCCGAAACCGATCCGGGGAGTACTGGTATTTGCCGAAACTTGGGCTAATTTGTCGTTACGTTCGGGTAAGATTTCTTTGCTAGTATCGCTTACCGAAAACTGAATTCCCGATGTTGCAGTAGCAAAATGCGCATTTTGGATGGTGACTGCTAATTTAACCTTACCGCCTGCGGGGGTGCTTTCGATCGCCCGTTCGAGCAGATCGATTAGTACTTGACGCATCCGCTGAAGATCGACGGCGATATAGCCAGCCGTTGGGGGGAGTTCGAGATCGAGCTGGATTTGTTTTTGGATAGCGTGGTGTTTGACAAAATTAACGCTGAAGTTACACAGTTCGGCGAGTGCAACCTGGGTAATATCTAGTTCGAGCTTTCCAGCTTGCAGTTGCGACAAATCGACCATATTGTTAATCAGTGCCAATAAATATCCGCCACTGCGATCGATCGTCGTCACCGCATTGAGTTGGCGTTCGTTCATGGTGCCGAATACTTCTTCTAGCAATGCCTCTGACATGCCCAAAATGCCATTGAGCGGGTTCCTAAATTCATGGCTGAGGGTAGCAATAAATTCGTCGGTAAAGTAGTTGGGTGGCTCTGGCGGCGCGATTAATTGGGGGTAGGTGTATTCGAGATAGTCGGTTTTGGTAGTAACTCCCGCTTGAGTATAAAGATCGTATGCCTCTTGCAGATAAATTGCGGCAACTTTATCTTTACCCCATTCTAAATAAACCTGGGCGAGTCGTTCTGTGGCGATCGCTTCTGATTCGATCGATGGGGTAGCTCTAGCGATGAGGATCAGCCGATCGAGTTTGTCGATCTGTTCGACATAGCGTTCTATCGTCTGTGCTGGTGCAGATTCTACCAAATCGTAATCATCTCGGTCGTTCATGCTAATAAATTTATATAAAGATTTCAATAGATGCGACCAGCGGGAATTGGTAGAATCTGCATTAGGAGACTGGGAACTGTATTAACGATCGACTAAGCGAGCCACTAAGGCAGTCGCAGCTAAGTAAATCAGAACAGCTCCCCAGTGTCAAGTTGCCATCTACCCATTTAGTATACCCATCTGCTACACCGAAATATCTTTGGTTACTTTTATTTACTTTTGAAAAGGGAATAGGGGATAGGGAGTAAGAAGTAAGGAGTGGAATTACTTCTAAAGCCTAACAACTATCCACTATTCACACTTCTCCTGGCTCCAGACGCTACGCTACGGCTGTCGTATCGCCAAAGGCGAGGCTTCGCCAACAGTGCAAGCTATTCACCATTCACTTTCTACTTTCCACTAATTCAGACATTCTTGAATGGTGTTGTGGAGTTCTAGGAGTTTGACGGGTTTGGTGAGATAACGATCGGCACCTACAGCCAAGCATTTTTCGCGTTCGCCTGGTGTGACCAGGGCGGTGAGGGCGATAATGGGAATCTGGGTGAGATCGTGTTGGCGAATATATGAGATCGCGGCGATGCCATCGATGTCGGGGAGTTGGAGATCTATTAAAATAATGTCGGGATGCTGACTGGGATCGCTGCTGTTTTCGAGGATGGAAATTGCGGCTGTTCCGGTATTTGCGACAATGACTCGATCGCCTTTAGCGGTAAGATAGCTGACAAAAGTATCGACATTTACTTCATTACTTTCGACGAGCAAGATCGTGCGGGTTTTGGGTTGATGGGTAATGGTAGGGATTAAATTTTGGCTGGAAGTTGGCGCGATTTTTTGGGGTTGAAACTGCCAACAAGTCTGCGGGAGCATGATGCTAAAGCAGCTACCAACGCCTACTTCACTATCGATTTTAATATAACCCCCATGTAATTCGACAATTTGTTTGACGAGTACTAACCCCAATCCGGTGCCCTGATATTTGCGATTGAGACTGCTATCGACTTGCACGAATGGCTGAAAGAGTTTGGCGAGATCGGCTTGACTGATGCCGATTCCGGTATCGCTGACGGAGAAACACAAACAAGCTCCTTCGGTGAGATCGCAGACGGCGGCGGCTTCGACACTGACGGCTAGTTTGATGCTCCCACCGTGGGGGGTAAATTTAACAGCATTGTTGAGTAAATTAATTAATACCTGACGCATTCGGCGTTCGTCAACTAAAATCCAGTCTGGCTCGACAGATAACTGAGTGAGGATCTGAATCTGCTTATCGCTGGCTTGTTTTTCAATCAAGATTAAGCTCGATTGACATAGTTCGCTCAGAGCAACTTTAGACGGGTTGAGTGTGAGTTTACCTGCGGCAATTTTAGAGACATCGAGAATATCGTTAATGAGCGATAGTAAATGCGTCCCACTTCGATCGATCGTCGAAATTGCATTGAGTTGGCTGCTGTTAAGATCGCCAAAAACCAGATCTTGCAAAGCTTCTGACATTCCCAAAATCGCATTTAAAGGCGTGCGAAGTTCGTGACTCATGGTAGCTAAAAATTCATCTTTGAGCCGAGTTGCCCGGTGCAGTTCTTGGTTGGCTAATTCTAACTGTTGATTGGTAAGATTGAGTTGTTCTTCGGCATGTTTGCGATCGGTAATATCTGTCGATACCCCACCTAATGCATAAGGTTTGCCATCATCATCGAACAACACAAATTTATTAGTAATATAGGTGCGTTCCACACCATCGAGCGAGATCGTTCTGTCTTCGATGGTAATCGATTCACCCGATCGAATCAGCTCTCGATCGATCTGGTAAATTCGTTCGGCAATCTCTGGTGGGTATACGGCAAAATCTGTTTCTCCCAAGAATAATTCTGAATCGCCGCCAGATAGCTCGACACAAGTTTGATTCATCAGTCGATAGCGTCCTTCCAAATCTTTAAGATACATCGCTGCCGATGAATTATCGATAAATGCTCTGATTTGCTGTTGGCTTTTACGGAGTTCATCTTCATCGTCATGACGTTGCATTTCAGCGGCAATTCGATCGGCAAAAAGTTGCATAATAAATTGAGTCGCCGCCAGATCTTGAGGTAAAGGTTTGGTATCGATAATACCGAGATTACCCATGACATTCCCCTCGAAATCGCAGATGACTACACTCAAATAGCTTTCGGCTGCCAAAGTTGCCAGCTCTGTAGCTTGGGGGAATAAAGATTGAAGATCGCGCTCGAAAATACCCCATCGCTGTTCGTAAGTTTGCAGACAGGGAGTGCCTGCTAAATCCATCTCATAAGGTGGTAAAAATTCGGTGCCCGTCCATAATAAATTCCTTAACGACTTGCTTAAAGAATCATCGATTGTTGTTGCTACAAATGCATACCGTACGCCCAAACTCTCCGTTAAGTACTGAGTACATGCCTGATAAAAATCGGTACCAGTTTTGCCCATCGCACTCCATTCGACGATCGCTTTGAGGGCGTTTTCTTGGCGTTGGCGTTCTCTGAGCGCGGCTTGCTGTGCGGTAATATCGAGCATCATCCCATCCCAAACGATCGATCCATCCGATTGTAATTCCGGACGCGAGGCAGATTTAATCCATTTAATTTCGCCAGAATTCAGGACAACCCTGCCTTCCCACAATTTAGGTGTCAGATTTTGCGTCGATTTTGCCATAATGCGTTGAAATTTGGGCAAATCGTCAGGATGAACCATCTGGATCGGACATCTGCTACCAGCCATTACCGCTGATGCCGAAATTTCAAATAACTCCTCGCAGCCAGAGCTAATATAAGGCCAACTGAAACTGGCATCGGGAGCCATCCGTAACTGATAAATCGCTCCGGGAATATTATCGGCTAATTTTTGATAGCGTTGCTCCGATTGGCGCAGGGCGATTTCTGTTTGCTTGAGATCGGTAATATCTGTCGATACCCCGCCTAATGCATAAGATTTGCCCATTTCATCAGTAAGGACAAACTTATTGGAAATATAAATATGCTCTGTGCCATCAGGATGGACGATCGTCTCTTCTAAAGTAATCGCGGTACCAGATCGGATGATTTCTCGATCGATCTCGCGGATGTGTTGGGCGATGGCTGATGGGAAAAATGCATCATCTGTTTTTCCTAAGCACGATTGGGCATCGATCCCCACTAAATTAACGAAAGTTTGATTGCACAGTTGCAAGCAGCCCTCTAAGTTTTTGAGATACATCGCCGCTGGAGAATTATCAATAAACGCCTTGATTTGTTGTTGGCTCTTGTACAGCTCATCTTCAGCCGCTTTCTGTGCTGTAATATCCATCAGCACGCCATCCCAGACGATCGCGCCATCGGGCTGGCGTTCGGGGCGCGATTTGCATTCGATCCATTTAGTCTCGCCCGACTGAAGCATTAACCGCCCTTTCCAGTACCGAGGAGTCATCTTGCGGGCAGATTCGACCATCGACATCTCAAATGAATGACGATCTTCGGGATGAACTAGATCGATGAGACGTTGGGCATCAGCCATCCCAGCGGCGGCGGAGAGTTGGAACAGTTCCCCACAGCCCGAACTCAGGTAGGGATAACTCAGACTACCATCGGGCGCGATCCGAAATTGATAGATGACACCAGGAATATTGTCCGATAACTTTTGGTAGCGTTCTTCCGACTGACGCAGGGCAATTTCGGTTTGTTTGCGAGTGGTCACATCTCGCAAAATGCCATCCCAGACAAATCTCCCGTCGGGAGTGACGAACGGACGAGATTCGCCCCGAATCCATTTTAATTCTCCTGAAGGTGTGACGATTCTGCCTTCCCACGACCACTCTCGCCCCAATCTAGTCGCCTTTTCGAGCGATCGAGCTTCGATCGATCGATCTGCTGGTACTACCAGCTCGACTAAGATTGATATATCTGCCAGAGCAGATTCAGCCGATACCCCAAATAGTTCGGGAAATCTGGCACTAACATAATTGAGCTGGGGATGACCCGCCGCAGTTATCTCAAATTGATAGAGCGCGCCTGGGACATTAGAAACCAGTTGGTGATAGCGTTGCTCCGACTGACGCAGGGCAAATTCCATGCCTTTGCGATCGGTAATATCCCGACAAATGCAGATTAGTTGTCCGTTGTCAAGTGAAAATAAAGTGACTTCTTCATTAAAGGTGGTACCGTCTTTCCGAGTCGCGATCGCTTCGCCGCGCCATTGTCCGAATTGGCTCACCGCCGGGAAAACGGTAGTCTCAAACGCTTGAATTTGGTCGGGAGTGTAGAGACAGTGCCAATCGCGATCGAGCAGTTCGCTAATTGTATAACCGAACAGATCGGCGTGGCTCTGATTGAGATAGATAAATCGATCGTTGTCGAGAATGGCAAAGCCATCTAACGATGCTTCGATCGCGGCGGAACGTTGGACGACAGATTCGTAGAGCTGGACGTTCGTAAGAGAAATCGCCGCTTGCGATGCCAGAAATTCTAAGATAATTTGCTGCTGGCTCGGTCGATTTAACGGCGCGTTGGGGACAAAGATCCCCGCTGTATCCCGATGTTCGAGGTAGATTAGCCCCTGAAGTTCGCCGCGATCGATCAGCGGTAGGCACATCGCACTCTGGGGACGATGGCGGCTGAGGTACTCGTCGGCAAGGAAATCGGGATCGATCGTCTCCCAGTCGAGAATCGTCGTCTGGGGGCGATTTATAACGCTGTGGATGAGTTTTTGAGGGAGGTAGTCACAGGTCGCGAGCGTAGTGCGGACGAGCTTGCGGGTGCCCCGATCTGGAGATCGCGATACTTGACAAACTTGCCAGTCCTCTTCGGTGGCGTGCCGCCGTTGGCGTAAAATGTGGATACAGATTTGGGCACCAGAATGTTCTAACAAAACTTGAGACGATCGTTCGAGCAGCTCTGGTAATTCGATAATGCTTGCTAAGGTTTGAGCGGTTTGAATTGCCGATACTAAGTCGAAGGTATCCGGCTTGGAGCTGGGAAGGCTTGCTTGGGAACCAATGGTAATTTTTGAGAGGGTAGATAGGAAGTTTGTGGTAGTTGGTTGCAATGACAATTGCAAAATCGGCGCGAGTAATTGGGGGTAGCGGCGTTCTAGGTCATTAATTTTGGCGGTGGCTCCCCATTTGGCATAGCAGTAGTAAGCATCCTGCATGTAGGTAGCCGCAATTTTGGGTTTACCCCATCCTAAATAGAATTTAGCAGCCAGTTCTAAAGCTAAGGCTTCTTCGCTCAAAAATTCGTTAGTTTTAGCTCCAGATATCGCTCGATCGTATAATTCGATCGCCTTGGTAAAATTACCTGCTACCCGACATCTTTCAGCTTCAACCAGATCGTATTTATGTTGAAAGTTAACTGGTGTCAACCGCGCGCATTTTAATAACTTGCGTTGCGTACATTTAATCCGATTGATTAGTTGAGTTTGGACTCGTTTATTACTATGAGGATAAGCAGCTAATCGAGTCAGCGCATCGAACATCCAGAGTGTCGTAATTGAATAACAATTAGAATCTGCATGTTCGTAAGGTAACTGCGCGTCGGCATAAACTAAGGCATTCGGAATATCTTCAAATGTATAGGCTAAAAAAGTTTTCCCAGCATAGATCGTTGAGAGTGCAGAGGCTTCTTTTGTCTGTTTGAGTCGATCGATTAAGGCTACTTCATCCTCGATACTATTAGCTAGTATTGTCGGTGGCGTAGCGATTTCTCGTAAATTTCTAATAATGTGATGAGAGATGGAGAGCAACTGCTGGCTGAAATCTGGAGATCGATCGACAACGCTTTGGGCGATCGCTATCTTAGCAACAATTTTATCTAGGGGTATGCCTAAATTAAAATCGATAATGATATCGACACAGTAACTCAAACCCAAAGCCGTTAAATTGCCACTATCAAAACAACCCTTAATACATGCTGCCATCAGTGGGCTACTATTGCGGAGATGTTCGCGCCAAGGTTGGCAAAACCAGGCAACAGAGCCATTTACCTGCGCTGTCACCGATTGCTCGTCGAACTTATCGTTTAAAACGGCTGCCAACTTACCCATTTGATAGCTTTGGTTAAAGTTACCCAAACTCGCCAGCACAATGCCATACGTCGAATAAAAAATTGATGACCAGGGGCTATTTCCATGTCTTAACGTAAACTGAATACCAGCAGTAATAAATACCACCATCAACTCTTGCGAACATAAAAAAGCTGGCATCATTAATAGATTTAAAATCTTTAATGGGGCTGTCTTTTCGGGAGCGATAATATTTGGTAAATTTACTAAACTTTCAGGCGATCTACCCCACAATGCTGCTTGAGTGGTCACAATCGCTTTACCGAGAGTTAACTTATTCGGTTTGGATGAAAAATTAAAACCCAATTGCTGGAGAATTTCTAATCCGCGCGCGATCGACTCCTGATACTGCTTTTGGAGCGTATGACATTGAACGATCGTTTCATAAGTTTTCACGCGATCGAGCGGTGTTTTTGCCCGCTCTAAGACCACTTTTGCGAGTAGGGGCACTGCTTCAAAATCGCCATTGAGAAAAGCCGCTTCCGCCAGCGTTTCATGTACGGCTAATGTCAATTGATATTGATGCGTCCAGCCTAATTCACCTACCAAATCTACACCGATTTGGGCATAGTCAAAGGCAGCCGCATAAGCATTTGCCGCTCTAGCTTTGCGCGCCGCATCGAGATTGAGTCGTACCAGCAGCTCCCGCTCCGCCAGTCCAGCAGATCCGCTAACTTCTGACAATTCGATCGCACAAATCGCCAGATTCAGATGATTGACAATCTCAAATAACCGTTCTCCACGTTGCGCGGCGGGCGTATTTGTCAGCAATAACCGTCCGATTTGCAAATGCGTTTGCTGTTGCTGGTGCTCTGGAATCAGCGAATATGCGGCTTGTTGGACTCGATCGTGTAAAAAGCGGTAGGTAGAGGGGAGTGAGGAGTAAGGAGTAAGGAGTAAGGAGTAAGGAGTAAGGAGTGGGGGTGTGGTTTCGGCTCCGCTCAACCACCTGGGGGTTTCGGATTGCCAGAATTTATAGATTTGGTTGGTGGGGAGGATGGAGCCTGCTTGTAAGGCGTTCCAGAGGGCGGTGGCGACGCTTAACGGCGACTGTTGAGAGACGATCGCGAGTGTCTCTAAATCGAATTTATCGCCGATACAGGCGGCTAATTCGAGCAGGTGCTGAGTTTGGGGTGGCAATTTTTGGAGTTGCGCTGCCATAAATTCGACGATATCATCGCTGAGTGCCAACGCCTGAATACTTGCGATCTCGCATTCCCAGTAACCTTCGGGGTTAAACCAAATTTCGCCATCTTGATGTAGAGCTTTGAGAAACTGCGTCGCAAAAAAGGGATTACCTTGGGTTTTAAGATCGATTAATTCAGTCAGGGGTTGCGCGCTGGCGATCGAGCAATGTAATGTATCGGCGACTAAACTATTGGTATCGTCGAAATTTAGCGATGTTAAGGCGATCGTGCAAACAATTTTACGAGCTTGTTGCAACCGTTCGATCGTCAACATTAATGGATGAGCGGGCGAAACTTCATTATCTCGATACGCTCCTAAAATCAGTAAATAGCCTTTACCTGACATCAACAGTTCGATCGATTCTAAAGAAGCCGAATCCGCCCACTGCAAGTCATCTAAAAAGATCGTCAATGGATGCGCTGCGGTAGTAAATACTTCGACAAATTTTTGAAACACCCAATTAAACCGTTGCTGGGCGGCAATTCCCGCTAGTTCGATCGTAGGCGGTTGAGTGCCAATAATTCGCTCTAATTCGGGAATTACTTCAATTAATACCCGCCCATGTTCGCCCACTGCTGTCAAAATTAAATCGCGCCAATCGGCTAATTGGCTGTCGCTTTCACTGGTTAATTGTCGGATTAAATCTCTAAACGCGCGGACGAATCCCGACAGGGGAATATTCCGATTGAACTGGTCGAATTTACCTGCAATAAAGTAGCCGTGCTGACGGGTAATCGGTTTGTGCAGCTCGTTAATAAGAGCAGTTTTCCCAATTCCCGAAGATCCCGCCACCAATACTAATTCATTATTGCCATTAGCAACGCGATCGCAGGCATTAAGTAACGTTTTAACTTCAAATTCTCGCCCATACAATCGCTCTGGAATTGTAAACCGATCGCTCAGATCCCGCGCGCCTAATTTAAACTCAGCCACCGTCCCCGTTGTTTGCCACAATTCCTGACATAGTTCTAAATCGTATTTAAGCCCCAATGCGCTCTGATAGCGATCTTCCGCCTTTTTTG
>NZ_JANYJC010000015.1 GCF_025361915.1 Chamaesiphon sp. GL140_3_metabinner_50 | reverse complement strand
ACAACACCGCCCTCAATATTATCGATCTGCAACCGATAACCATAGAGTAGTGCCATCCCTAACAGAGGTTCCGTCTCAGACTCCGTACCCCGAAATGATAAACGGCACGATGTCCGATCCGAATTATCCAGGGTTGAGCGTCGGGAATTCGTTCAAACAGTCGATTGGTCGCAGGCACAACATTTTCATCGACCTCGAACTCTCCAGTTTCAATGTCGTTGGCGTAGCCTACCGGAGGTAATCGCCACAATCTTGCTGTCATTTCCTGCTTCGACTTGCTGCCGAATGCCAGACTCATAAAGTTCTTGCCCACGTCGAGCTAACTCTTCTTTGCTGTAGCGTCTTTGACGAACGGCCATAGTCAGACCTCAATTACAACTCTTCTCCTTCATTTTAGCTCAGAGTAGATCCAAGTCTGTCTATATTTGCTTCATTCCCTGTTTAATCGGTGAGAACTTACTGTGAAATTCTGTTTTTTCATCATACATAGCACCCTGTACATTAGCACCAATAAGTTTGGCTCCGTACAACTTTGCTCCAGCAAAATTTGCCCCGCCACAATTAGTACCTTTTAATTCTGCTCCAAATAGATTGGCTCCTGATAAGTTGGCTCGGTGTAAATTTGCTCCGTGCAGATTTGTTTCTCGTAAATCGGCAGATTCTAAATTTGCCTCCGACAAATTTGCTCGAATTAAGTTGGCACCAAATAGATCTACTTCTGACAAAATCGATCGCTTTAAATTCGCTTCAGTTAAATTTACAGCGAGTAAATTTGCCTGACTTAAATTAGCTGCTACTAAGTTTGCTTTACTCAAATCAGCTTTACTCAAATTCGCCATAGTCAGATTTGCGCCAAGTAAATTAGTATGACTCAAATCGCTCTGTTCGAGATTTGCGGCGATTAATGATGCGCCTTCTAGATTAGCTTCAATCAAATTTGCCCAGCTTAAATTGGCTCGATCGAGTGTGGCTTTGTGCAAGTTAGCTTTAATTAAGATTGCTCTGTGCAAATTTGCATCGCTCAGATTTGCCTCAACAAAATTGGCTCCCGTCAGATTTGCTCTCTCGAAGATCGCGCTGGTAAGGACTGCTTGAAATAAGACTGCATCTATTAATTCTGCCTGCATAAAGCCTGTCAAAATTGCAGTCACTCGACTCAAGTTAGCTCGTTGTAAGTTTGCTAAACCGAAATCGCAGCGGCTCAAAATGGCACTTTCTAAACTTGCTTGACTGAGGTTGGCAGTTCCCAGACTGGCACCTGTGAGATCTGCTTCATACAGATTAGCTTGATGTAAATTCGATCGATTCAATTTTGCCAACTGTAAGTTTGCCCGCACTAAATCGGCTTTGCTCAGATTGGCACCTGCTAAGATTGCTTTGCTCAAGACTGCTTTAAATAAGATTGCTTTGCTCAGATTAACTTTTGCTAACTGTGCAGATTGGAGATCGGCAGCAGAGAGCTGTGCTGATTCAAAATCTCGATCGCCAGCGGCATATTCTAGCAATAGTTCCGCGCTACTTTGAACGATCTTTTTTTGGCGTTGAGGCATAATCGTTCGCGTAGCGTGCCGTAGGCAATCGAAAACAGTATCCTCATCATAAGACTTACTCCCAGACGATCGGTGTATTTAGCAACAAAATCCGACAAAAAATTACCGCATCCCAATTAAGGGACGCGGCGATAATCGAGTGTAAAAATTTAGTAATGTATCGCGCTAGACCGAACTCTCCTCCTTGTCGGGGGTGAGTGCCTCGATGCCAGTTTCTCCAGTCCGAATGCGGACGGCTCTGGCGACAGGTAGCACGAATACTTTACCATCGCCGATTTTGCCAGTATGGGCGGTTTTGACGATCGTTTCGACGATTTCATCGGTTTTATCCGAAGGTACGACCATTTCTAGTCTCACCTTGGGAATAAAATCGATCGTAAAGGGTTGACGATCCATATTGTACAATCCCAAAAATGCCAGCGGGCGACCTTTTTGACGACCGAATCCTTTGACTCCGGTGACTGTCAATCCTTGAATTCCAGCTTTTACCAATGCCTCTTTGACATCATCCAATTTGGACGGTTGGATAACTGCAATAATCAAATCCATAGTTAGTTTGCTCCGACTTTACGACGATCGTCTTGTAGATATTTTAGGTTAAGCAGTGCTTAAAGTCCCAATTTTGTTTCGACGATTAAGCCGAACATGGTTAGCATTACCATTAGTGGGACAGCAACATAGATCGCTGTTTTGAATACGCGATATTTTTTGGTTGGGGAGAGATAGTTCCACTGTTCTGGTGGTACTTGCCATTTGTTCATTAAGTCTTAACCTTTTTACACGCAAACCGTAGGGGCGGGTTTATGCTAGAAATTCTCGCCTAACACAATCATCTAACGAGCGAACCCTCCCGCTCCACCAGTAACTGTTCGATCTTATCCATTCCAAACATCCTCTTACAAGTTGCCCGAATTTTCTCTACC
>NZ_JANYJC010000385.1 GCF_025361915.1 Chamaesiphon sp. GL140_3_metabinner_50 | reverse complement strand
CTTCCCGATTCTAATTGGCACACTAGGCATCTGGGGTTTTGTCAAATTCTGGGCGATCCCCTGGTTGGTATACCACTTCTGGATGAGCACCTTCACGATTGTTCACCATACCGCTTCAGACATCCCCTTTACACCCGCTGGTGAATGGAACGAAGCGATCGCCCAATTATCTGGTACAGTCCATTGTGACTACCCTCGCTGGGTCGAATTTCTCTGTCACGATATCAACGTCCACATTCCCCACCACATTTCGACCGCAATTCCTTCCTATCGCTTACGGGAAGCTCACGCCATTATTAAAGAGCAGTGGGGCGAATATATCAAAGAACGCCAGTTCAACTGGGAACTAATGAAAGATATCACCGATAAATGTCATATCTATGAAGAGAATGAGTTTTATCAAAGCTTCCGCGAATTTAACGCGAATAACTAGAAATAGTGGATAGCTTGCACTGAGCGACAGCCGAAGTGTGGATAGTGCGATCGCATGAATAGCTAAACTTAAACAAAATATCTAAGGTGGGCAATTGCCCACCTTTTTGATTATCTAACCCAATTTGCTACCTGTAGGAATGCCTACGATTAAAATCGTGGCTAATGTTGCAAAGTCCGCCTACGCGGACTGATTATCTAGTCCGCGTAGCGGCGCGCGCTCCGGAGGTTCCCTCCGGGTTTAGCGCGACAAGCGGCTCGCTCCGGTCGGGTCTCCCGACCATGGAAGCGAGACAAGACAGACAGGCGGACTTTGCACTCCGAGCAGCGGTTAGAAACCGCTGGGTTTGTGGAAAGCAACTTGGTACAATCCACCATCCACCAAACACCGACAGCCAGATAGTAAGCTAAAATAAAACCTGACTCATTTACACCCAATCGCCCACACATGCAATTCATCGACCTGGCAGAAGTAGAAGTAGAATCAGGCAGTGGCGGCGATGGGATGGTTGCCTTTCGGCGTGAAAAATACGTGCCAGCCGGAGGCCCCGCTGGGGGAAACGGCGGTAAAGGCGGCTCGGTATTATTTACCGCCGTCGAAAACTTACAAACACTACTAGATTTTCGGTACAACCGTCGCTTTAAAGCCGAAAACGGCACCAAAGGTGGTTCTAAAAACTGTACTGGCGCATCTGGCGAAGATCTGATCGTCGAGGTGCCTTGCGGTACCATAATCTATGATACCGAAAATGACGAAATACTCGTCGATTTAGTCGAACCCGGACAAACATTTAAAATTGTCACTGGTGGTAAAGGTGGCTTGGGTAACGCGCATTTTCTGAGCAATAGCAATCGTGCGCCAGAATACGCCCTCCCCGGACAACCGCCCCAGCAAAAACGGATTCGCCTAGAATTAAAATTACTCGCCGAAGTCGGCATTATCGGCTTACCAAATGCGGGTAAATCGACCCTAATTTCGGTAGTTTCCGCCGCCCGTCCTAAAGTTGCCGATTATCCGTTTACTACCCTAGTACCCAATTTAGGAGTAGTCCGCAAACCATCTGGTGATGGCACCTTATTTGCCGATATTCCTGGTTTAATTGAAGGCGCATCCGAAGGTGCAGGTTTAGGTCACGATTTCCTCCGCCACATCGAGCGCACCCGCGTATTATTACACCTCGTCGAGGCAACTAGCGAAGACCCGATCGGAGCCTACGAGACAATTCAACAAGAGTTAATCGCTTATAATGATACTTTGGCTACCCGACCCCAAATTCTCGCCCTGAGCAAGATCGATGCCGTCGATGACGAAGAAGTCGCCGCCATCGCCCAAGCACTAAGCGAAGTCGCCCAACAGCAAGTATTTCTGATCTCCTCCGCAACTCGTACCGGATTAGATCCCCTGCTGAATCAGGTTTGGCAGCAATTAGACGAGCTAGCAGCCCAGCGCGCTGCCGATAAGTTAGCTCTAGAACGGGCGGCTTTCCCCGTACTCAAGTAAAATCCTAAAAATGAAGGGCAATCCGTGGATCGCCCTTCATCTATTTTACAATTACCATAATCTTTAGAACGGACAGGGAGGGATTCGAACCCTCGATGGGGTTACCCCCATAACACATTAGCAGTGTGCCGCTTTCGACCACTCAGCCACCTATCCAGACAACGGCTGTTAACCGATATTCTTCATAATACCATCCTGGCTAGATTTTTACAAGATAATTCTAATTAACGATGACAACTACACCGATAATCGCTCAAAAATCGGCTCATCCCGCCGATCGATTCGCGATCGGGTTTGCGCCCCTATTATTAGATGAAGTTTACCAACTAGCCGACGATCCGGGCAATGGTGCCGTTGTGATGATGAGCGGTACCGTGCGCGATCGCACCGACGGCAAAGCGGTAGAATACTTAGAATATCAGGCTTACGAGCCGATGGCGATCCAGGTATTTGCCGCCATCGGTTGGGAAATTCGCAGTAAATGGGCAGATGTCACGCATGTGGTTATCCATCACCGGATCGGTAAATTAAAGATCGGCGAAATTAGCGTACTGCTAGCTGTCGGCTGTCCCCATCGCGGCGAGGCGTTTGCAGCTTGTCAATTTGCGATCGATACCCTCAAGCATCAAGCCCCAATCTGGAAAAAAGAGTGGTACGTTGAAACCGACGGGCGCACCGCTAGCACATGGGTGAGCATTGGAGCTTGCGAGGAGTTAGATTGCTAATTAGGGGAGATGGGAGATGGGAGTTCGGAGATGGGAGATTTTGGAGACTGTGCCTACGGCAGGCTACGCGAAAGTCGCAAGTTTTGGATTTTGGATTGATAATATCTAAGTCCCCCCGTCTCCCCGTCTCCCATCTCCAACCTCCCATCTCCCATCTCTACAATCCCTGTTCCAGATTAGCAATTACCCGTTCGAGATACCAGTCTTCAGGATAGCCGGGAGACTCTTCTTTGAGTCGATCGATCAGGCGTTGGGCGATGCCCCAGTGTCCGCTGACGAGGGCGAATAGACGTTGGCGGAGTAGTTCGTTGCCGTCATTGGGAGTCGATGATGGCGCGGGTGTTTGGGGGCTAGAACGTTGGAGCTTTTGTAAATATGCGAGCGTTTCGCGATATTTGGGTAAATCTTGACGTTCTAAATAAATATTTGCCGCCATCTGATAATCGGCGATCGCGCGATTTAATTCTTCAATTTTAGTAGCTGTTTGCGCTCGATAAA
>NZ_JANYJC010000383.1 GCF_025361915.1 Chamaesiphon sp. GL140_3_metabinner_50 | reverse complement strand
AAAAATCGCGTTAAATTATAGTAATAAGGTCGCCAAGGATAGACTGTCCCTACAGACCCCCGATCGTTCCACCTTTTGCTAATTGGCATTTTCACCCATGCTGCGAATCATCACTCAGCAGACTGAAGCTCAACAAGAGTTGCAGCGAATCAGTTCCCGCACCCATGACGATGCGATCGTCCATAAAGAAGCCACAGTTAATGAAATCGTCCAGACTGTCAAAAGACAGGGCGACAAGGCTTTACTCCATTATACGGCTGAGTTTGACGGTCAATCTCTGACAGTCGATCGGTTGCGGGTCAGTGGTGCCGAATTAGATGCTGCCTATCAGCAGGTATCTAAGGAATTACTCAAAGCGATCGAACTTGCCGCCCAAAATATTGAAGCTTTTCATCGTCAGCGGGTACCCAAATCTTGGGTGACATTTGGCGAAGATGATGTCGTGCTAGGCAAACGCTACAACCCGGTCGATCGAGCAGGCATTTATGTGCCGGGAGGACGCGCTTGCTACCCCAGTACGGTGCTGATGAATGCCATTCCGGCAAAAGTGGCTGGCGTGCCCCAAATCGCGATGGTGACCCCACCTGGAGCTGAAGCAACTCTCCATCCTGCCGTCCTCGTCGCCGCGCAAGTCGCCGGAATCGAAGAGATTTATCGAGTGGGTGGTGCCCAATCGATCGCAGCCCTAGCGTATGGCACCGATACAATTGCTAAAGTCGATGTAATTACTGGCCCTGGTAATATCTACGTCACCCTCGCCAAAAAGCTCGTCTATGGCACTGTGGGGATCGACTCTCTGGCTGGGCCGTCAGAAGTACTAATTATCGCTGACGGACGTGCCAATCCGACTCATGTTGCTGCCGATCTTCTCGCCCAAGCCGAACACGATCCGATGGCTGCGGCAATTTTGATTACCACCGATCTTAAATTAGCTACAGCAGTCCAAGCCGCAGTTGAAAGCCAGCTCCAGAACCACCCCCGCCGGACGCTGACCGAGAAATCGATCGCTCATTATGGCTTAATCGTGGTAGTTGAAAGCCTAGAAATTGCTGCTGAATTATCCGATCGATTCGCGCCCGAACATTTAGAAATTAAAACCGCAGATCCGTGGGCGTTGGTAAATAAAATCCGTCACGCTGGGGCGATTTTCTTGGGCGATTCTACCCCCGAAGCCGTCGGCGACTACCTTGCTGGCCCCAATCATACCCTCCCCACTTCTGGCGCGGCTCGTTATGCTTCGGCTTTGAGTGTGGAGACATTTATGAAGCACTCCAGCCTGATCCAATATTCACCCGCAGCTTTAAGTAAAGTCGGTGATGCGATCGACGCTCTTACCCAGGCTGAGGGCTTATTTTCGCACGGGGAATCGGTCAGGTTGCGGTTGGACGATGCTGCCGACAAACGGCTGCGCTAGGACGATCGATACTTCTTGCACGCCTAATATTGTCTGCACTGTGATTAGAACGATCTGCTGATGGACTGTGACGATCGAAAAGTGCTGATGGGCGGGTCACCCGCCCAGTTTGATTGGGGTTTCCTCAAGAACGTACTTTTATAAGACGGTTCTATAAAGTCAATCATAGTCATCCATTAATCTGACAAATCATAGTTCAGACAGTAGATTATTGCCTGGGAATCACCGCAATCGATCGCGAAGTCCGCCTAATCATCGGGTAAATCTAATTTAGGCGGTAACGACCGTTTAACAGGTGCGGCGGGCTTTGGTCGATCGACATCGCTGCGCGGCACGATCTCTCTACCATCATCGCCTTCCCAGGGCTTCTTAAATGGTTTTGCGCTTCCAGAATCGCTAGGGGGTCTACTGCCGCCTTTACGGGGCTGTTTGGCCCGAATGGTGGCGACAAATTGCCCGCTGCGGATCTCTAAATTATTCTCGACTCGAATTACGTCAAAATCCCAGAAATTACCGACCAGCTTTTGGGCTAGATCTCCGATCAATCGAATTTTGAAGTACCGCTCTTCTTCGGTTTTTTTCTTAGGTGCTTGGCGAATTTTGACAAAGATCTCTCTAGTTTCGCGAGATTGATAGATCACTTCGCCCCGAATCGAGAAATAACTATCGGGAATGCCCAAAGTTTCGATCGAGGGGAGCGGATGAGCCGCAGGTGCTGGATCGGCGAGATTTTCTGGATCGCTATTTTCTAATGGTTTGACAACCAACTGTGGATCCCACATGCCCATAATTTGGGCGTGGAGTTTGTTGTCCTCCTTGCGAATCCGAGGATAGACTACCCATAAATGCGATTTTTCTAGATCCAGATGATTTTTGATCAGGCTCATAATCCGACCGAGAATGACAGCATCGATCTCTGTCCCATCGTCAGCTAACATTGTCCCCTGATTGAATTCTTCATCCGAGGGGATATACTTACCTAAGATCAAGCCGATCGCCCGATACTGAAGCGGTTCGCTGGCTGGTGGAATCGGCGTATTCCCGGTCAGTTGCAGCATTGGCGGCAACGGTGGATAATCTGCCGGATCTGGTCTTTTCGGTCGTTTGATCGGTTTGGCTGGCCTGGTTGCCGCTTCTGGCTGCAATGGTACTCGATCGGGAGGGAATTGTGCAAAACTCATAGAAAATGCCTTCGGACGGAGTCAAATTTTTCGATCTCCCTCTCATAGTAATCGGGATCTTCGATCCTAAATCGATCGTTATTTCACCAATCGATCGGATCGATGGCAGGGATTGGGGAATCCTGTTGCATATACATCATGCCCACATCTGGCTGTCAAACTACTATGTAAGCGATCGGATCTGTCTGCATGACTTTGGTTGCATTTGCTTGCATAATTATTGATGCCAGCCTATTTTAGCAACTTCTGACCCGGATTTTCCGGATTTTTCGGATTACGCAGATTACGTTGTTGGTAGGAATCGATGCTGTACGATGATTGAGCTGATTTCTGGGATAATGCAGATGATGTTGCTGGTGGAAGCTTTACTGTTGCTGACTTTTAACTTTTTACTTTAGATGAATTTTCAATCTGTTGTTGCTACTTTAAATCAATTTTGGAGCGATCGAGGTTGCTCGATCGTTCAAGCTTACGATACCGAAAAAGGTGCTGCTACTAAAAGCCATCATACCTTCTTGAGATCGATCGGCCCCGAACCTTGGGCAGTGGCTTATATCGAACCCTGTCGTCGTCCGGGTGACGGTCGTTATGGTAATAATCCCAACCGCTATCAACACTACTATCAATATCAAGTACTGATCAAACCTTCTCCCGATAATATTCAAGATATCTATCTAGACTCGCTC
The DNA here is from genome assembly GCF_025361915.1 of Chamaesiphon sp. GL140_3_metabinner_50. Classification (GTDB taxonomy): domain Bacteria; phylum Cyanobacteriota; class Cyanobacteriia; order Cyanobacteriales; family Chamaesiphonaceae; genus Chamaesiphon. The sequence continues at coordinate 4,191 of NZ_JANYJC010000383.1, read as the reverse complement.
AGAGCGGTGGGAATTAAACCAGAAGATCATGATATTCGGTTTGTGGAAGATAACTGGGAAGATGCCGCGATGGGTGCTTGGGGTGTTGGCTGGGAAGTATGGCTCGATGGGATGGAAGTCACTCAATTTACCTATTTTCAGCAGTGTGGCGGGATCGATTGTCGTCCGGTGTCGATTGAAATTACTTATGGCTTAGAACGGCTGTGCATGTATCTTCAAGATGTAGATGCGATCGCTAAAATTCAGTGGAATGATACGCTTACATACGCCGATATCTATCTCCAATCCGAAATCGAGCAGTCTACATATAACTTTGAAGCATCTAATCCCGAATTATTATTTACGCTCTTCGATCTCTATCGCCAAGAAGCCGAGCAACTCATCGCCAAAGGATTGGTGATGCCGAGTCTAGATTACGTGCTCAAATGTTCTCATACTTTTAATATGCTCGATGCACGGGGGGTAATTTCGGTTACCGAGCGTACCCGCTATATCGGGACAGTGCGCGGTTTAGCCCGCCAAGTCGCCCAGCTCTATCTCGCCCAACGCGAAAAACTCGGTTTCCCCCTGATGGCTAAAGCTACTGCGATCGGCTAAATTTACATTACTTCAAATCGGACTCGTAGCCGCGCTTCGCTGTTCGGTAATCGCTTTGGCTATCTTGTCTCAAAGCATGAAACCTAGTTGGTGGGCATTGCCCACCCTACAAGATCTCTGTTCACTATTCACTAAATCCTAGTCTTCATGGTCATCGAAAGGATCGGATAATTGCTTGGCTGGAGAGCCAAACGACATATACAAGCCGTATGCGGTGGTGAGGATCACCGCTGCACCTAACGTAATGCTAAGGATTGTTGCAGATTCCATGATTAATTTAATTTAAGGATGTTGCTTCCCTTACAATATTAGTGAATTTTACAAAAATTTACCAAAAAATCTAGCGATCGGTAGATATCATTCTCTCATCTGTCTCGATGGTAAGTCTGCGATCGACTTGTAGACACCACCATCAATAGAACGGGATCGGTATATCGAAAAATTGGAATTTTCTTTGGTACACTGAGGATGTGGCAGTTAACACACCACATTTCTAGTATCCACATAACATCATCGGTGACGCATGGCACAACGTACTAAATTAGGAGATCTGCTCAGACCTCTGAATGCTGAATATGGTAAAGTCGTTCCTGGTTGGGGCACTACCCCAGTAATGGGCGTATTTATGCTCTTATTCGCAGTCTTTTTATTAATTATTCTTCAAATTTACAATAACTCTCTCGTCCTCGATAGCTTCTCTGTTGACTGGAGTGGCGGCGGCGGCGGACAATAACATTTTTACCGTACGGCGGTTAACCGTTGGTGAGACTGGAGATTTGGGTAAGGGAATGGATAAAACCGAGAGCGCAAATTTTCGATATTTTGCACCATAACGGTTAGCTCTACCCCATACCCGATCGCTAGCCAGTTAGTATAGTTAAAAATTAAATATTTTTAGGTAAGGATCGCACCCTTAGCTAAATCTCAATATTAGGTAAGGCTCGGCATCGTAATACCAGTAAAGCAATTGTCAGGAACAACATTATGAACTTTTTTGGGATCGGTTTACCGGAAACTATCGCGATCGCTGTTGTCGTATTATTGGTATTTGGCCCCAAAAAGTTACCAGAAATCGGTAAAAGTTTAGGCAAGGCACTCAAGGGTTTCCAAGAAGCCTCGAATGATTTTCAGTCTGAGTTTAAAAAAGAAGTAGACGCGATTGAAACTGCGGTCAAAACTCCCAGCCAAATTGAATCGGCAGAAACTGTTAATCATAAAGCCGATAGTAATACTTAATCTGATTTTGTCAATTGACAAAATTGATAACCTACTTACAAAGCCAATCGAAACATACATTTCGATTGGCTTTGCTTTAAATAAACCTAATATTAATTACACCCCAATTTTTTCAATTAATCGACAATCGACTAATTACCAATATGTCCAAAATAGCTATTATCTAAGATCAGATGGCGATGTCGATCGAGCATCATGTAACCTTTAGATTGAAACTGCGCCATCATTCGACTGACAGTAACTCGCGTCGTGCCGATCGCACTAGCTAACTGTTGGTGAGTGAACTTATAATTAATTCGCGTCTGATTATCTGGCAAAGACTCGCCCAACTCATCCCTGAGTAGCGATAATAAACCTCTCAAGCGTTCTACCGTGTGTCGGCGACCGTTGATAATCAATAATAATTCAGCTTGACGCATCCGCTTAGATAACTGTGGGAGTAAAAGCTGAGATAGTCGCATCGAACTCTCAATTTCATCTAACCGCAACCATCGTAAGTATACAGGTGATAAGGCGATCGCCTGATAATCTAGCCGATCGGAGCCTTGAGTGCCAAACCACGCGCCTGTCGCCGCCCAACCAAATAATACCTGTTCGCCATCTTCATAGTTAGCACTCAGTTGTACCAATCCTTGGGTAACTTGCCATACGCCTTCGGGAAAGAGGGGAATTTCATCGCCTTTGGTATGAAAATACAGCCGCTTATTGAGAACTAAAGGTTGTTGATGCTGTTGGTGTGAGTAATCTAAGTCCGTACTTTGAACGATTGACAGCATAATGTTCGCTCCAAAATCTGAACTTAGATTACTCTGTCGAGGTAAAATTCAGGTAATGGAGAGATTAAGACTAGCAAATAGTGGATAGTAGCTGCCGAATGGGGGATAGTAGGTAGTATAAGAGTCGATAAGATCGATCGACTACTTTACTCAAGCCTCTTCGCCAGCAACAACTACGACATTATTCATCACTTATGCTTGTAGCAGAAAAATCTACACAATTCAACTGGAAACCGATTATCGCACAGCTAACAGCGGTCGTCGGTATCAAAGGCATCATTCAACGGCGAGAAGAATTGATGACTTATGAATGCGATGGTTTGACTAGCTATCGCGAACGTCCCGCACTAGTTATTTTGCCCAAAACTACCGCCCAAGTCGCTGCTGCTGTTGAAATTTGCGATCGACATAATGTCGCTTGGATTGCCAGAGGTGCTGGTACGGGTTTGTCGGGTGGCGCGTTACCCGTCGAAAATTGCGTGCTAATAGTCACCTCGTTGATGAATCAGATTCTGAAAGTAGATTTAGAAAATCAACGCGTCGTCGTGCAACCGGGCGTAATTAATAACTGGGTAACTCAAGCCGTTAGTGGCGGCGGCTTCTATTATGCCCCAGATCCTTCCAGTCAGATTATTTGTTCGATCGGGGGTAATATTGCCGAAAATTCTGGCGGCGTGCATTGTCTCAAATATGGAGTGACAACCAATCACGTCATCGGCTTAAAAGTAGTCATCCCCAGCGGCGAAATTGTCGATCTCGGTGGCGAAATTATCGAAATGCCAGGATACGATTTAACAGGTTTATTTGTCGGCTCCGAAGGTACCCTCGGCATCGCCACCGAAATTACCCTCAAAATTCTCAAAACGCCCGCATCCATCTGCGTCCTACTTGCCGATTTCAATAGCGTTGAAGCCGCAGGTAGCGCAGTCTCTGGCATCATCGGCGCAGGAATTATCCCCGCCGGAATCGAGATGATGGACAATTTTAGTATCAACGCCGTCGAAGATGTCGTCGCTACCAATTGCTATCCCCGCGATGCAGCAGCAATATTACTAGTCGAAATCGACGGCTCGGCAGTAGAAGTCGCCACAAATCAAGCCCTGATTGCCGACATTTGCCGCCAGAATGGAGCCAGATCGATCGATGTAGCAACCGAGCCAGAACAGCGGTTGCGGCTGTGGAAGGGGCGCAAAGCCGCCTTTGCAGCAATGGGAAAAATCAGCCCCGACTATTACGTGCAAGATGGTGTCATCCCTCGCACGCAGTTATCCTACGTGCTGCAAGAAATCGCCGCACTAGGCGAGAAATACGGTTACTATGTCGCCAACGTTTTCCATGCTGGCGATGGTAATTTACACCCACTAATTTTGTACGATAATGCTGTCGATGGCGCATTAGAGCAAGTAGAAGCTTTAGGTGGTGAAATTCTCAAACTCTGTGTTAAAGTCGGCGGAAGTATTTCTGGCGAACATGGCATCGGTGCCGATAAACGCTGCTACATGTCAGAAATGTTTACCGAAACAGATCTAGAAACAATGCAATGGGTTCGTCATGTTTTTAACCCTAAAGAGTTAGCCAATCC
>NZ_JANYJC010000376.1 GCF_025361915.1 Chamaesiphon sp. GL140_3_metabinner_50 | reverse complement strand
TTATGTGCATCCAGTCTTTACATTCGATCGAGTCTTTAGCTCATCTCTAACATTCGTTGCATCGGACGTAAAGCCGCCAATCTAATTTCCTCACTCATCGTAATTTCTGGCGATCGGGTCTTCATGGCGAGGTACAATTTTTCTAATGTGTTCAGGCGCATGTGTGGACATTCATTACAGGCACAATTATTAATGGGCGGTGCGGGGATAAACTCTTTTTGGGATTGAGCTTTTTGCATCTGGTGGATGATTCCCGGCTCTGTAGCAATGATAAATTGAGTACTCTCACTCTGGGCGGTATATTTTAATAATGCACTCGTAGAACCAATAAAATCAGCATGTTGCAATACTGCCTCTTCACATTCTGGATGGGCGATGATTTCGGCGTTGGGATAATTAACTTTGAGCTGGACTAACTTTTTCTCAGAAAAAGTTTCGTGTACGATACAACTCCCTTGCCATAGCACCATGTCCCGCTCTGCTTGCTGCATTACGTAGCGTCCGAGATTGCGATCGGGTGCGAAAATAATTCCCTGTTCTAGCGGAATCTGCTTGACAATTTTTACGGCATTAGAACTGGTACAAATAATATCGCTGAGGGCTTTAATTTCTGCCGTACAGTTGATGTAAGAAATTACAATATGGTCTGGATGTTTAGCTCTAAACGCTGCAAAAGCATCGGGGGGACAACTATCGGCTAGCGAACATCCTGCTGCTAAATCTGGTAATAATACTAACTTATTAGGATTCAAAATTTTGGCAGTTTCCGCCATAAAGTGAACCCCCGCAAATACAATGACATCAGCATCGGTACTCGCAGCTCTACGCGATAATTCTAAGGAATCGCCAATGAAATCCGCTACATCCTGAATCTCTGAATCCTGGTAGTAATGCGCTAGAATAACAGCATTGAGCGATTGCTTTAATTCTTCAATTGCTGCGACAACATCGACGGGGATGGCATCTGGATTGGCTGTCGGGCGTGCGGTGACAAACATTATTGCTGGTGGAGAATGGAATATTTGGTGCGATCTATCTTAATTATAGTGGATTTTACCAAAATGCCAAGTGTTCGCTCCAGATCGAGTTATGCTCAGACAAATGGTAGGATTGTTGCTGTCGATCGCTACAATTAAGATAGTCGATTGGCGATTGCAACTATTTAATTTAAAATAGATAAATATAAGGCTTGAGTTTTCTCAACCATTTGCTCGACCGTAAATTCTTGGAAAAACTTACTTTTGCCAGCATCGCCCATTTGTTGGCGAACGATCGGATCTGAGGTCAAATTAGAAATTGCGGTAGTCAAAGCATCGACATCTTGATGTGGAACTAATAAGCCAGTAACTTTATCGGTTACTTGTTCGGGAATACCATTAACATTAGTTGCAATAACTGGTAAGCCGCAACGCATAGCTTCGAGAATACTAATCGGCGCACCTTCATAATGCGTACTTAAAACAAAAATCTGCGATCGAGCTAATAAAGCTGGCACGTCTAATCGATCGCCTAAAAAGGTAACCCGATCGTCAATTTTTAGATCTTCAGCTAAAGTTTTACATTCTTCCCAATCGGGGCCAGTTCCGACAAAATCGAGTTCGACTCGACTTTTGATACGCGCGATCGCTTGCATTAAAGTATGCTGATCTTTTTGACCGCGATTGAATCTCGCCACCATAATTAGCTTAGGTGGTTGTTGCGATGGCATGGCAGTTGGAGTCGATCCGTGAGCGATACCATTCATAATCGTCACGACTAATTCTGGCGCGGTTACTTTCAGTGAAATTGCCAATTGTCGATCGCTTTCTGAGACACAAATAATTTTAGTAGAGAAGGGAGCTAATATTTTTTCAATCCCTAAAGCAATGTTGCGTTGCAGGCGCGGAGAGCGCGGATCGAAACCCCATCCATGTGCGGTAAATATAACTGGTACCCGACAAATTTTGGCAGCTAATCGAGCGACGGCTCCAGCTTTACTACTGTGACAATGAATTAAGTCTGGTTTTATCCATTTAATAATATCTACACACTCTTTAATCGCACGAATATCTTTAGTTGGACTAATCCGTCTTTGTAAACTTGGCATAATATGAACTTTCACGCCGAGAGCCGCCACCTTATCTGTTAATAATCCAGGCGTACCTACTGCTAGATGAATTTCATAATCTTGATAAAGCGATGAGATCAGATCGTAGACATGTCCTTGGGCACCACCTAACTCGGATTTAGTAATAACATATAGCAGCTTTTTACAAGGCATAGATCTGAAAAAATAAAGTATTTAGATAATTAGAGGATTGCGATCGATTGCATATTGAATAGTATAAAATTAGATGCTCTCGGAAGCTGCGACATCGATCGCCAAATTCTTAAATCCATCAGTGTGCGCCAGATCCAACGATAAGATAAGAAAGACCGTCATCTGTTAAACCATGCTCGATAGACATCCTCCCATCGTTGTCGTCCTCAATCAAATTAGCGTACCCACAGCTCGTCAAATAATGACAACTTTACCAGGAGCGCAATTGTATGGATTGACAGGTAGAACTACAGATGTGGATGTGAGTTTTACAGATTTTGGCGATACCGTGCGGCAATTATATCGTCAGGGCGTACCGATAATTGGGCTGTGCGCGACAGGAATCTTGATTCGGACATTGGCACCAATTCTGACAGATAGCAAAACAGAGCCACCTGTGGTGGCGGTAGCCGCCGATGGGAGTGTCGTAGTACCGTTGTTGGGTGGCATTACAGGCGTAAACGATCTTGCCGAGCGAATTGCCGCAGTATTGGCAATTAAGCCAGCAATTACCACCACCGGGAAGCTGCAATTTAATACCGTGCTTCCCGCTCCGCCACCCGGTTATCGACTCGCCAACCCCGAACATGTCAAAACTTTTATCGCCGATTTGATTGCAGGTGTCAGCGTCAGTATAGATGGCGATGCACCGTGGCTGACGGCTAGCGATATTCCCTTTTGTGCTGATGGCAAGCGTCAAATTATCGTCACTACGCAAGCAATTTCTGGCAGTTCCGATCGACTAGTCTATCATCCCACCAGCCTAGCCTTATCGATCGAGGAACCCTCCCAACTTACCATCCCAGAGTGGATCGAAGTTATCCGCGATCGACTCGCAACAGCCAATCTCGCCCTCGCTGCGGTAGATTGTCTTGTCCTCCCCAAAACACCCGCTGGAGCCGCCATCGCCGCACTCGGTACTAGTTTAAACCTCCCCATTCGCTGGGTAGAATCCCCGGAATGGAGCCAAAACTTGACAGTAATACCACTCCCAAATCCCAACTCCTTACTCCTTACTCCTTACTCCCTCAACATCCTTAGTGCCACAGCACCGATCGACCCCAACTCGATCGGACAACCCCAAGGTAAACTAACTATAGTCGGGACTGGCCCCGGATCTGCCGAGTGGATGTCGCCACAAGTAAGGGAGACAATTTTAGCCGCGACAGATTTAGTCGGCTATCACACCTACTTAGACTTAGTTAAAGATTTAAGCGCGGGGAAACAGTGCCACGGCTCGGATAATCGCGTCGAACTCGATCGATCCAGACTAGCATTAGATTTAGCCGCTAGTGGTAAAAATGTCGTCGTCGTCTCTTCAGGAGATCCGGGGATATATGCGATGGCGGCGGCGGTACTTGAAGTTCTCGATAAAGAAGCCAAACCAGAATGGCAAACCATCGATCTTCAGATTGCCCCCGGTATTTCTGCCATGCAAGCCGCCGCCGCTGCGGTGGGTGCGCCGCTCGGACACGATTTCTGCGCGATTTCGCTCTCAGATATCCTCAAACCCTGGGAAGTAGTCGCCGCCAGAATCGCCGCCGCCGCCGAAGCCGATTTTGCGATCGCATTCTATAACCCCATTTCCAGGCATAGGAGCTGGCAATTAGCCGCCGCTAAGGAAATCCTTATGAAGTCGCGATCGAGTACTACCCCGGTCATTCTCGCCCGCAATCTGGGCAGATCTGGGCAAGAGGTCAAGGTTATTACTTTAGGCGAATTTGCGCCCGAATTGGCAGACATGCGAACGGTAATTCTCATCGGTTCTAGCCAAACGCGCCTGATTCCTCGTGCTGATGGTGGGAGTTGGGTGTATACGCCGCGATCTTATCAATGATGGGAGATGGGAGATGGGAGGTGGGAGATGGGAGTAAGGAGTAAGAATTTTGCTCGCAAAAAATTGGGTAGTAGTAAGGGTAATTCATGAATTACCCTTACTACTACCCGATTTTTTGAGGTAGATACATACCAGATCGAGTTAGTGCGATCGCGTTTCCAGAATTTAGGCGAAAAACTAACTGGGTGTAGCTTGTAAATCGGGTCGTTCTTCTGGTAAGATTGCGCCTTCGATCGGACAAACTTGGATACAAATTCCACAGTCGATACAAGTCGAAAAATCAATCCAATACCAATCCGTACCGAGCGTATTTTTGCCTGGGCCTTCATGAATACAGGCAACTGGGCACGCCACTACACAATCGGCTATACCTTCACAAACATTGGTAACGATCGAATGGGACACGATTTTTTCTCTATTAAATATCGACAGTAATTAATGGTAGCGTAAATTGCTTTATCAAGATGGCTAAGTCATGATTCTTGGTACTTTAAAAAAATCGGTTTCGCGATCGGGTGCGGCGGCATAAATCCCTTCGAGATTTGGATAAGCCGACAGATTATCGGAACGGGTGATATTATTCATATCGATCGCTCTGGTTTTGGGTTCGACATCGGTGGTGTCTAGTTCGCTCAGTTGCTCGAAGTAATCGAGAATACTACTCATCTGGACGGCATATTTTTCTTCTTGCTCTGGAGTTAGTTCCAATCGGGCAAGGAGAGCTACTTTGTGGACTTGTTCGCGATCGAGCATGGGAGGTGGGAAGTAAGGAGTAAGAAGTAAGGAGTAAGGAGTAAGGAGTAAGCAATACAATTACATCTGCAACCTAAAGCCTAATACCTAATACCTAATACCTAATACCTAATACCTAAAAATAGATATCTAATTGAGAGCGTCCAGTGGTTTTGAGCCAGTTTTGGGCTTCGATGTAGTTATTGGGAGCGATTTTGATGGCTTGAATCCAGTATTCGGCGGCTTTGCCGAGTAATGCTTCGCTGGCGGTGAGATCGCCTTCATCTGCGGCTTTTTCGCCTTGGTAGTGATAGATTACCGCAATGTTGTTCAGAGCCTGACACAGCCGAGAATTGAGTTCTACAGCTTGAAAATATTGCTTCAAGGCGCGCTCGTGTTCGCCATTACTGGCATAGATCAAGCCCATATTATACAAAATATAACTGCGATCGTAATCACTTTCTTCTAGTCGCAGAGCTTCTTCGTAGTTGTCTAGAGCTTCAGCATACTCGCCATCGGCTTGAGCAGACATGCCATCGCGATAATATACGAAAGCTTCTTTGGCACGCTTGTTGGTAGGCATAATCTTCAAGAGAATATCTGCCATGACGGTGAAGCTTTTGTCGATGAAGTTATCGTTTTTCTGGGTTCTTGGCATCGTAGTGAGATCGGTTGACGGTGAATAGTTGGCAACTTGCAAATATTGGGCGATCGCGAGTCTAGGCAAATTGTAAGCGCAAGTATTTATACTCAGATATTATCTATTTTACCGTTCTGAGCCGAGAAACTAGAGGCTGGTAACATTTCTCTTTAGTTGGATCTCACCAAGCGGATCGAGCAAGTAATATAGCAGTAACATTAGCAGCGCGATCGCAATTGCAACATCAACTATAGCCGCCACATCGGTTAGGACACAAACCCGACTTTTTGGAAAAGTCGGGTTTGTAGCACGCACTATCTTACTGTCCTAATCGCCTTGGCGGTTGCTACATTTTGGTGACACTCGGCTCTAGAGCTACTGCTGGTGAAGTAGATGCACGCAAACACCATAAAACCTAGATCTTCACAATTTGTGAAGATCTAGGTTTTATTAATCTATCGATGAGAGCTAGGATCGATATCCTAGTTTTTCTTCAACCAGCTAAACATCGCGCGGAGATCTTTGCCGACTGATTCGATTTGGTGTTCGGCTTCGCGGCGGCGAATGGCGGTAAAACCAGCGTTACCAGACTGTTTTTCGAGGATGAATTCGCGGGCGAATTGTCCGGTTTGGATTTCGCTCAAGATTTTTTTCATCTCAAGTTTAGTGGCATCGGTGACGATCCGAGGGCCGCGAGTGTAATCGCCGTATTCCGCAGTATTAGAGATACTACTACGCATTTCTGCCAAACCGCCAACTACGACGAGATCGACGATCAGTTTGACTTCGTGGAGGCACTCAAAATAAGCTAATTCGGGCTGATAACCTGCTTCGACGAGGGTTTCAAATCCGGCTTTAATTAGGGCACTCAGACCGCCGCACAGGACTGCTTGTTCGCCGAATAAATCGGTTTCGGTTTCTTCGCGGAAGGTAGTTTCGAGAATCCCCGCACGGGTACCGCCAACGCCTTTAGCATAAGCCATCGCCCGATCGCGTGCTTGACCGGAAGCATCTTGATAAACGGCAAATAAAGCTGGTACCCCTTGTCCTTTTTGGTACTCATAGCGAACCGTATGTCCGGGGCCTTTGGGAGCGATCATCACCACATCGACATCGGCAGGGGGAACGACTTGCCCAAAGTGAATGTTAAAACCGTGGGCGAAGGCCAGCGTTTTACCTGCGCTCAGATTTGGTTTAATCTCGTTTTCATAAATACCCCGTTGGACTTCATCGGGGAGCAAAATCATGATGAAGTCTGCGGCGGCTGATGCCTCGGCAACTGTTTTGACGACTAAGCCTTCTGCTTCGGCTTTAGCAGCCGATTTACTACCTGGGTATAGACCAATAATTACTTTCACGCCGCTATCTTTGAGGTTGAGCGCGTGAGCGTGACCTTGGGAACCATAACCGATAATGGCTACAGTTTTGCCGTTTAATAGGTCTAAATTAGCATCGGCATCATAATACATCTGCGCCACGATCGATCTCTCCTTTACCTGTAATTATCTATATCATTTCCTACTCTAGCGTTACGAGCGAGTGGATATCTACTCGCTCTGTATTGCCGCAGGCAGAACATCTTACCATGTTGGGCTGACACCGATTGCGTTGAAGAATTGTAAATATTATTTGAATTTACGAGAAACTGCATCGTTTACCACTAGGAACCCAAGTTCGTAACATCCCTCAAATAATTACTAGTAGGTAAATCATGCAGAAATTTTGGCATTATGCGACTACAACTTCGATCGCTTTCATCGCCAGTAGTCTGGTAGAGGCAGATTGGCAAGCTCTAAACAGTAATTGCTGCTAATAATTGCGATCGCAATGATGGCACTTGATAACCAAATTCGATCGCTTTACGAATGTCGAACGAAACATCCGCCGCACGCGGAGCAGACATCGGTAAATCTTGTTGCTTCATTGGCGATAATAACGCCGGATCGAAGTTAAATACTTCTGCCAAAAGCCGTCCGAATTCATACCGAGAAATTCGTTCTTTACCGCCTAAATGAATGATGCCTGGAGCTAATTGTAAAGCCAGCAATAATCCCTGCGCCGCAGTTATCGCACTGACTGGAGTCCGAAATTCATCGACAAATAACTGTAGACTGCGATCGGATGTTAATGATTCGATCCAAGGCTGGATAAAGCTTGTCGCCGTTGGCGGTGCGTTGCCAAACATCAACGGCATTCTACAAATTGTCGCGCGGGGATAAACAGCTAAAATCGCTTGCTCGGCGGCTACTTTTTGTTCGCCATAGATATTGATAGGTGAAACTGGATCTGTCTCTTGATACGGCGGCTGGGTGCCGTCAAATACCAGATCGGTAGAGGTGAAGACAAAGGGAATTTTGGCCTGGAAACAGACTTTGGCTAAGTTCTCTGTCGCAGTGACGTTGATGAGATAAGATTTGGCTGGATGAGCCTGACAAAAGTTGGGGCTAGAAGCTGCTGCTGTATGAATTACTGCCACAGGCGCGATCCGCTCGATCTCGGCTGTAACTAAATCGGCATTGGTAAGATCGATCTGATGTAAACTCACATCGGGAATTTCGATCGGATGTCGATCGTAGATTCCATGTACTTCCCAGTTAGCGCGCGCAACTTGGCAGAGATTCCAACCCAGAAAGCCACTGGCACCAGTAATTAATAATTTCTGCATTGTAGGAAACAAGTCCGCCCCTGACGAGAGTGCTGGTGGAGAGAGTAGCATTAAATGGGTACTATGAAGAGACAGACGAGCATTAGTGTCACCGCTCTGACTCTAATTTACTATCAAGACCGATCCCCGATCCTCAATATGTATGCCCAGACTGGGTTTATCGCGATCGAACTGAGGTTCGGTTATTGCGATAGTACCGCCTAAGTTATAGTTTTGTATAATGTTATTAAGAATAAATTATGAGTTTGACTGCGAAAAATTAAGATATTCAGGAAAAATGTAATTAAAATTAATTATATCGGATCATAATTATCATTATACGAATCGATCGAGTAAGAGGATACTTCAAAACGTGAGTCAGCAACAATTCGCCCAAATGCGGCAATACAATCCACAAGCGATCGCTAGTTATTACAATAAACGTCCTTGGCTGGTAATTTGGCGGGCCATCGGGGTTGTCTGGTTGTTTGGCGGATTCATACTGGGGATATTACTCGATCGATCGGTTGGTAACGCTGAAGCTAATAAGTACCAACGTGCCGAGCAATTACGAGAAATTTTAACTCGTTTAGGCCCGACCTTTATTAAAGTGGGGCAATCGCTATCGACGCGTCCCGATTTAATCAGACAAGATTACTTAGATGAGCTGATTAAGTTACAAGACCAATTGCCAGCTTTCGATAATGAGTTGGCGATGCAGATTATTGAAACTCAGCTCAAAAAATCGGTTGAAGAGCTATACAAAGAGATCTCGCCGCGTCCGGTTGCTGCGGCCAGTTTGGGTCAAGTTTATAAGGCTAAATTGTACAGTGGTGAATATGTTGCTGTTAAAGTCCAACGTCCGAATTTACTGCCTACTATTACCCGCGATTTGTATCTGTTGAGATGGGCGGCTACTTGGATCAAACCGTTCTTACCATTGAACTTGGGCGATAACCTGACGATTGTTGTCGATGAGTTTGGTACCAAGCTATTTGAAGAAATCGATTATGAAAATGAAGGGCGGAATGCCGAGAAGTTTGCCGCCAACTTTCAAGACGATCCGACTGTTAAGGTGCCGTCAATTTATTGGCGATATACCAGTCGCAACGTGCTGACATTAGAGTGGATCGATGGGATTAAATTAACCGATTTAGAAGGAATTAGAAGAGCCGGACTCGACCGCGATCGTCTCATTAAAGCATGTGTTTCCGCTGGTTTGAGACAGTTGTTAGAATTTGGCTTCTTTCATGCCGATCCTCATCCTGGTAACTTATTTGCCCTCGCTGACGGGCGGATGGCATTTATCGATTTTGGCATGATGGATCAACTCACCCAAAATACCAAAGAAACGATCGCCGGATCGATAGTACATGTAATTAACAAAGACTATCTCTCGCTCACCGATGACTTTGTGAAACTGGGTTTCCTCACACCAGATATCGATATTTCGCCAATTATCCCCGCCCTAGAGCGCGTATTAGATAATGCGATCGGTGAAAATGTTGGTAACTTTAACTTCAAAACAATTACCGATGAATTTTCGGAATTGATGTTCCAGTACCCCTTCCGCGTTCCCGCTCAATTTTCACTGATCATTCGCTCCCTCGTCACCCAAGAAGGGATCGCACTCAGCCTCAATCCAGAATTTAAGATCGTCGAAATCGGCTATCCCTACGTCGCTCAAAGATTGCTCAATGGTGAAACACCAGAAATGCGTCGCCGATTGCTCGAAGTAGTAATCAAAGATGGCAAACTCCAGTGGAAACGCCTGGAAAATATGATCGGCATCGCACGCAGCGATAACAATTTCGATCTGCTTCCTACCGCGCAATTAGGCTTCCAATTCCTAATGTCTGCCGAAGGTCGATCGATCCGCAACCAGATTATCATGGCACTAACCGAAGATAATCGCTTACATGTCACCGAAGTTCAGCAATTATGGAATCTAGTTAAAGCAGAACTAGAACCAGCTAAACTACTTAATGTCGCGATCGGTGCTTTAGCTGGTAGCGTCCCCAAAGCAATCGGTAATCTATCTACAGCGGGTGTCAACTCTTTGCTGGGATCCTTGACAAATAGCAAATAATATCTAAGATATGGCGCGATCGCCGCACCATCGTCATGTTCTTTGCTAAGATTATCTATAGTCGCCATAGGGCATTGGGAGACTTTAAATGGGCGTGGAGGGCTGATAAGACTACCTGGTAGCACATCCCAGTGAAGCATCAAGGCATCACCGCTCCTTTATCGGTCGGTGAGGTATGTCACTTAATTAAAATTGCTCTAGTAAACCTAGATGGTGGATATATTCTGCCATCTAGGTTTGAGCTTTGAGGGTACAAATAGGCGTTACTGATTCGAGAGAATGTCGAAAAGTCTCATAATCGATCTGTTTACGGTGGGTAGATCCCCCTTCGCAAAGCTACCGCCTACCAACAAGTGTAGAGAGCAGCGAAAACCCTAGAAATCCCCCTAAATCCCCCTTGGAAAGGGGGACTTTAAAAGCCCCCTTTCCAAGGGGGTTGGGGGATTTGGATCTCAAAACGAAGTCCAGCCGACTTTTGTATACACAGTAGCCTTGGAAAGAGGGATTTTAAATCCGGTTCCACACTCTCAACTCCCATCTCCGCACTCCGCACTCCCAACTCCCAACTCCCATCTCCCCACTGGTTATTAATGTCAGATTTAGTTTTATTTTGGCATCGTCGAGACTTACGAGTTTCCGATAGTATTGGTTTAGCAACAGCGTGCGAGACTAATGCTAGAGTAGTTGGCGTGTTTTGTTTCGATCGAGCCATTCTATCTCAGGGTGTGGCTCCAGCTAGAGTTACTTACCTAGTCGGCTGCTTAAAAAGGCTAGCTGAAGATTATCGCCAAGCGGGAAGCGAACTGCTATTTCTCGATGGAGATCCGATTGTCAAAATTCCGCAGCTAGCCAGTACCCTAAAAGCCACAGCAGTCCACTTTCACCTCGATGTCGAACCCTACTCCCGCACTCGCGACGAGCGCGTCATCGCCGCCTTAACAGCCCAAAATATTCAAGCGCACCCCCAATGGGATCGACTCCTCCACGAGCCGAATGCAATTCAAACTGGCAACAAACAACCCTACACCGTTTATGGCCCCTTCTGGCGCAACTGGAGTAGCCAGCCGAAACCCGCGCCAGTAGAAGTCAAACTGCCACCCAGCGCATTAACACCCGCCGAAAGACAAGCTCTGACACTCGTACCGACGATCGATCTACCTACCGCTCAGGAGTTAGGATTTACCTGGGATCAGCCCCTTACCCAAGAGCTAGGTACCAGAGCAGCAGAGCAAATACTCACAAAATTCTGCCATCGCGCGATTGTCGAATACGACGAACAGCGTAACTATCCCGCAGTGACTGGTACATCGGAAATGAGTGCTGCGCTGGTGTTTGGGACGATCGGGATTCGGACTGTCTGGGCGGCGACAACTACTGCAATGACAGAAGCTAGAAGCGATGAAGCCCGCACGGGAATTACCACCTGGCAACAAGAACTTGCATGGCGAGAGTTTTATCAACAGGCGATGTATCACTTCCCCAGCCTAGCCCTGGGGCCTTACCGCGACCACTTCAAGCAATTTCCGTGGCGGAACGACGAAACTCAATTTCAAGCCTGGTGTGAGGGCAAAACGGGCTATCCGATCGTCGATGCCGCCATGCGCCAACTCAATTCAATTGGCTGGATGCACAACCACTGTCGGATGATCGTCGCTAGTTTCCTGACGAAAGATTTGATTATTAACTGGCAACGGGGCGAAAAATACTTTATGGAACGCCTCATCGATGGCGATTTATCGGCAAATAATGGCGGCTGGCAATGGAGCGCGTCGAGCGGCATGGATCCCAAACCCCTGCGGATTTTTAACCCCTACACCCAAGCCCAAAAATTCGATCCAGAAGGCGACTATATCCGCCAATGGGTGCCAGAATTAAAACCGATCGCGACCAATCTCATTCTCAGTGGCAATATTCTACCCCTAACTCGCCATCAGGTTGGGTATCCACTCCCGATCGTCGATCATGCCGTACAACAACGGTTGTTTAAGGATTTATACGCCAGCGTTAAAGGTGCTTAACAGTCACCACAGTTGAGACATTTGTGAGGCTAGATCCCCGACTTCTCCAAGAAGTCGGGGATCTGAGGGATCCTAACTGCCTTGGCAGTTGCTACATTAGAGAATTAAATGAAAGTAAAAAAGATCCATCATGTTGCCATAATTTGCTCGGATTATAACGAATCCAAAAAGTTTTATGTAGACATCCTCAAATTCTCAGTTATCAATGAAACCTTTAGACGCGATCGCAACTCCTACAAGCTAGATCTTCAGGTTTCCGAAGGTAACACTATAGAGCTGTTCTCTTTCCCCAATTCACCGCTAAGACCGAGTAAGCCTGAAGCTTGTGGATTGAGGCATTTGGCTTTTGAAGTGGAAGATATAACCGCAAGTGTCGATTATTTAGTTTCGCAGGGAATTGATGTCGAACCAATCAGAATCGATGAAATTACTGGGAAGAGATTTACGTTCTTTAAAGATCCAGACGATCTACCACTGGAAATATATGAACGATAATTTACGATCGGGCACCAGAATTGAGACTATGCCAAGCTAATAATGCTAATTGATGAACCTCTCGCCAAGGTACTTGATGTGCCTGAGCAATGCCAGCACAGTCAGCATATTCGGGTTGGACATTCAGGATGCGATCGTCATCGAACAAGTTATTCCGGGCAACTTTAAGACGTACCGCGCCATATTTAGTTTCAACAGATTGCATTTCTCTAGGCAAGATCGATCGAGTCTGCTGGGTGCGACGAATGCCTAATGTACTTGTTTCTTTGAAAATAACTTGTTCGCATTCTAGCGATCGATCTAACGGACAAATAACTGTTAATAAAATCCCCGATCGAGATTTTTTCATCCCAATTGGTTGGGTAAATACATCGACAGCTCCAGCCGCAAATAATAGATCGAAAATATACCCGATCGCTTGAGGATTGAGATCGTCGATCTGGGTGG
>NZ_JANYJC010000363.1 GCF_025361915.1 Chamaesiphon sp. GL140_3_metabinner_50 | reverse complement strand
TATCCCGCCTGGATGGTTCGATTGGATCTGTGGGTAATGCATAGCCTTTATAAGGGGGGGTTGGGGGGGTAACATCATCTCAACCAAATTCTAGAAACCTCAAGCCTAAAGTTTAAACCCTAACCCATGACGTACAAAGAACTAGAAATCGACACTCCCACCCCCGTACTTTCCTGGGCGGGACACGATTTAGCAAAGCCAGAAACCAAAATGGCAAAGAATGTTGCTTCTTTACCATTTGTGTTTAAACATGTCGCTTTAATGCCAGATGTTCATTTGGGTAAAGGTGCGCTTGTTGGTTCTGTAATTGCAACTAAAGAAGCAATTATTCCGGCGGCTGTGGGTGTGGATCTGGGCTGCGGAATGATGGCAATTCAGACACCATTTAAGGGTGAAAAACTGGAGGGAAAACTTAAAAAAATTCGACTAGATATAGAAGCTCAGATTCCAGTTGGTTTTGAAGAAAATAAACAAATCAATAAAGATGTAACTAATTGGCAAGGCTGGCAAGATTTCACCCAATTGCACAGAGGAGTAAGCGGTCTAGAGAATAGAGCGATGCGGCAGCTCGGCTCATTAGGTGGCGGCAATCACTTTATTGAAGTATGTATCGATACCGAAAATAAAGTGTGGTTGATGCTGCATTCTGGCTCTAGAAATATCGGTAATAAACTCGCCCAATGTCATATCGAAACTGCTAAAGATCTCGCCAGATTAGCCGATCTAAGTTTACCCGACAGAGACTTGGCTTATTTTGTCGCTGGTACGCCCGAATTTGCCGCTTACTGGCGCGATTTGCAATGGGCACAAGATTACGCCAAAACCAATCGCGATGTGATGATGGCGAGATTTGTGCGGATTATGGAGCAGCATCTTAATGGTGGCAAAAAGATGAAGCCATTACTGGATATTAATTGCCATCATAATTACGCCGAAAAAGAAATACATTTCGGTGAGGAAGTGTATGTAACTCGCAAGGGTGCAGTCCGCGCCCAGAAAGAAGATTACGGCATTATCCCCGGTTCGATGGGGACTAAATCTTATATCGTTAAAGGCAAAGGTAACGCCCAAAGTTTCTGTAGTTGTTCTCACGGTGCAGGACGAATTATGTCGAGATCGATGGCAAAAAATACTTATACTCTAGACGATTTAATCGCTCAAACTAGCGGTGTCGAATGTCGTAAAGATGCAGAACTACTCGATGAAATTCCAGCAGCTTATAAATCGATCGATAAAGTGATGGAAAATCAATCTGATTTGGTAGAAATAGTCGCCACCCTCAAGCAAGTTATCTGTATTAAAGGTTAATTCTATTCTTTTTCCTACCTCTGCGCTCTCTGTGCCTCTGCGGTTCAAAATATTAGCATTTAGTTACCATGAAATGTGTAAATAATTTAGGATTGCTGTATATTGTGGTGTATTTAAGCCAACTCAGCTAATTCTAGCCATCGTTCGCTGGTAGTATCGATCGATTTATTGACTCGATCTAATTCCGCAGTTATTTTCTGAAGCTCACTATAGGCTGCATTCGGCGAATGAGCTAACTTCTGTTCGAGCTTAGTTTTATCGGTTTCGAGTTTGGCAATTTGGGCTTCGAGTTTGGTAAATTCGCGTTGCTCCCATGTAGATAGTTTACGTTTTTGGGTATCGGGTTTGGGCGGTTCTGGTGCTGCTACTGTTGGGGTGACTTTTTTAGTATTTAGCTGATTTTTGGCTGCTAATTTTTCGGCGTTGGCTTCGGCTTGTTTATATTCGAGATAGACGGAATAATTACCGGGATATTCGCGGATTTTGCCTTCAGATTCAATCGCAAATATTTTCTCGACAGTCCGATCGAGGAAGTACCGATCGTGCGAAACTACGATGACGCAGCCATTAAATTCGGAGAGATATTCTTCTAAAACTCCCAATGTTTGAACGTCGAGATCGTTGGTAGGTTCATCGAGAATTAAGACATTCGGCATACTCATAAGCACGCGCAGTAGAAATAAGCGGCGTTTCTCACCACCGGAAAGTTTACTAATCGGCGTGTATTGTTGGTTGGGTGTAAACAGAAACCGCTCTAACATTTGCGACGCGGTAATTTGGGTACCGTCGGCAACTTTAACGTATTCACCAACTTCTTTGATATAATCGATCGCGCGGAGTTGCTCGGTACCTGCTTCTTGTAAGTCTTCTGAATGTTGATCGAAGTAGCCGATATGAATGGTAGTACCGATATCGACACTACCTTTATCGGGTGCCAATCGTCCCGTACAGATATCCATCAGCGTCGATTTACCAGCTCCATTTTCACCGATAATCCCGATCCGATCTTCAGGTGAAAATTCGTAGGTAAAATCAGAGATAATCTGGCGATCTTCGTATTTTTTAGATACACCGACAACTTCGATTACTTTCTTACCAATCCGGCGGGTAGGAGTAGAAATATCCACGCGTCCAGTTGTCTGTTTGAACTCTTTTTCTTTAAGATCTTCTGCTCGTCCGATCCGTGCTTTCTGCTTAGTACTACGAGCCTTTGCGCCGCGCTGCAACCAGGCTAATTCTCGTCGGAGTAACCCAGCATGTTTGCGTTGAGTACCTACCATTGATTCTTCGGCTAAAGCTTTCTTTTCTAGATAGTAAGTGTAGTTACCACTGTAAGTATAAATATCTCCGCGATCGATCTCAATAATTCGATTAGTTACCTTGTCTAAGAAATAGCGATCGTGTGTAATTAATAAAATCGCGCCCCGATAGCGGCTTAAATACTCCTGCAACCATTCTACAGACATCGCATCTAAATGGTTAGTAGGTTCGTCCATTAAAAGTGCGTCTGGCTCGGATAATAACGCTGCTGCGAGAGCAATTCGTTTGCGATATCCACCCGATAAATCGCCAACTTTGGCATCAAAATCATGGATGCCTAATTTAGTAAGAATAATCTTTGATTTAGTTTCCAATTCCCACGCATTAGTCGCATCCATTCGCTGCATTACAGTCGATAGCTTTGCGAGTAATGCTGTAGAATCACCCAAATCGGGATGAGCTAACTTATCAGATATTTCTTCATAATCTCTGACTAATTGCATCTGTTCGCCACTGGACGCAAATACCTGTTCTAATACCGTATGGCTAGGATCCATCTCTGGCTGTTGGGGGAGATAGATTGTCGTCACCCCAGGGTTGAGTAAAATTTGCCCACCATCGATCGGTTCTAAGCCCGCAATCATCTTGAGTAAAGTTGATTTTCCCGATCCATTCATCCCAATTAACCCAACTTTGTCCGCCGCATCTAAGCTAAACGATCCATCTTTGAGAATCTCTTTAATTCCAAAGTCTTTTTTAACTGATTGCAACGTAAAAATAGTCATATTGAGTGCTTAGTGCTGGGAGGTAGTGCTTAGTTTAGAAAGGTTTTAGGCTTTAGGTTTTAGGCTTTAGCAAGATGTCGGTAGGAGCGGATAGGTGTAGATAAGATTGACTTTCAAGTTGCTACCCAATTTAATTAAGTCTTCACTCAATTCTAGCGGAGATTTACCGCAAACTGGATGAGGTAATTATCATCGTAAGCCCAATCGTGGCTGTCTGGTTTTGCCTACAGCCGATCGACAAAGTAACTAATTTTCAGATAAAATGTAGATCCGTAACCAAATATCAGACTGCTAAAATTTCAATGGTAGCCTCAATATACAAAATTTTACTCGAACAAACTGCTGACGGACAATCGTCTGCTACTGTCTTAGGGCTTCCTGATTGCTACGTTATCGCTCTTACCCCCCAAGCAGCCATCAGCCAACTTCAAACGCGCCTCACCAAGCGATTGGCAACTGCTCAGATTGTCTCTGTCGAGATTTCCGCCTCTGAGCCTCAAAACCCTTGGGTCGAATTTGCAGGTATCTTTAGAGATGACCCAGACTTTGCTGACATTGCACTATCGCTGAGAGCCGAGCGAAATTCAACAGTACCAGCACAACATACACTGCTATGAGTCTATGAATTTTAGACACAGACTGTGTTTCCTTGTTCCTAGAAGGAAATTTGCAGATTGGCGAACGAGCGGCATCCAAATTTCCTAATGTTGCCATCACGATTATTACCGTCCAAGCAATTTTTAATGGTTGGGCGGGTCGAATTAACGACCTATCACAGGCACATCAGTTAGTATGGCTCTACACCAAGCTTTGGCGAACGACAGAATTTTTCAAGAGAATTACAATCCTCAACTTTACTGAAACCGCTCAAATTTGTCATCAGCAGCTACTATCACAGCATAAATTCTTAGCTAAGAAGCGATTAGAAAAAGATACTAGGATTGCGGCAATTGCACTGGCTAATGAGGGGATTTTAGTAACTCGTGATTATAAAGATTTTTCCCTAATTCCCAATCTACAAATAGAAGATTGGACGCTCTAATGTAGATCTTCTGGATTTAGGCAGTAGCTAGATAGCAAGGAATGTTTAGCTACTGCCTAAAACCTAAATTACGGAACTTGTAAACTAATCCAACCTTGCGCTGGGATGTGCTGACGATAACGTCCGCAATCGGAGAACATCAGCGACATTTGTAGCCCATAATCGGGTTCTAGTTGCAGATCTGCCCACGGTACGGCAATTTCTAGCGATTTTTCCCAGGCTACTAAGGCATTGCTCGATCGAGCTTCCCATCGATCGTAATCCATTGCTTCATGCAGCCAGGTATACTTGGTGGTCAAATCGATCAGTAACCGATGGTGGAACCGATAGTTAGTGGGCGATTCACGGGGTAAGTTTGCCAAGGGAATCGGGCTATTGTGCATGATTTCCTTGGGATAAAACCACATTAAATTTAACTCATTAGGAATCTCCAATCCGGGTTTGACACCAGCTTTGAAGTCCATCCGCAGGTAAAAATTGAGGTGATCCGCGCCATAGAAGATCCGCTGAATCGGACTAGCCTGGTGCATTGTGCCACTCGCACCGCCGATTTCTAGTCGTCCGGCAAAATTCCAGTCTTGCTCGTCACCACTACCATCGATCGTGGGGTGAATAAAGCCCTCTGGACGGTAAGTAGTGCGTCGTTCGTGGGATTCTACAGGTTGACGCAATTCGGGTGGTACAGGCTCATTTAAAGCCTGATACAGAGCGATCAGATGTTCGCGGAAAAGCTGGTCGAACATCGCATCTTGGTTGGAAGAATGTCCATAGCCAAACCACCAGAACCAATCGGAACCTTCGGCGGCATAGAGGGCTTCCCAGGCGGCGGGATTAGTTTCTTCGGTAGATTCGGGATGATTGGCGAGTACTTGTCTGGCGGCGGTGAGCAGATCCCAGGCACGGTTTTTAGCAGGATCGCCAATCCAGGTGGTGAGGCTCCCATCTACCCACGAACCCGTGTGGAGATCTGCGGGGGGGAAGCTGGCGGTAGGGGGGAATTCATCGAGGAATTCCGAGACGGTGACGAGCTTGATACTTTCGTCTTCGCTGAGGGTGCCGTAAAGATGTTCGAGGAAGGGTTTACCATCGAGATGGTAGTGTTCCCAGCAGTTTTCACCATCGAGAGCGATCGTGACTAGCCACGGTTTTTCTAGACTGTCACCACCATGCCCTTCTTTAGCAGCAAGCGATCGCGAGATCTCATGCAAATGTCCGACTAAATCCGCAGCGGCTGTCTCGGCTGGCATACCGCTGTAAGTAAAGCCGATTAAGTCCGATAAACGGTGATCGCGGAATACCATCGACAAGTCGCCATCGGGCGTACTTACCTGATACGGACGATATAACAATTCTGGTTCTAGGACATTACCCGCACCATCGCGATGGAAGTATTGCTTGAGGGTATTACCCAACACCGATTCATCGGTACACAGCCATTTAAAGCCCTGCCGCGCCACATAAGGCAACATTTCAGGGCTAACCGCCTGTTCCGACGGCCACAAGCCCCGTGGGACGCAGCCGAAGCGATCTTTATACATGTCCCAAGCCTTGCCCAGGTGGCGGGGAATATCTTCCGCCCACTGAAACCGCTTGGGTAAATCCATATTCGGCACGGCAACCCGTCCGACGTTGGTATCTGCTAATAGTGGCAAAATCGGGTGAGTATAAGGTGTCGTCGTTACCTCTAATTGCCCAGACTCCTGCATCTTCCGATGTTGAGGGACGATCCGCCGCAGGATCTCGCGTTGCTTAGAATAAATCCGCTGCCGATCGCTTAAAGTAAAGTCGCGATCTTGTTTTAACCAATGGGCGATCTCGGATTCTTCCCAAAATAACGGATCGAACCAAGCTAGATTATGCCATGCCAATAAGTCCCCATAGTCCCGATCGATCCAATGCTCTAAACACCAAGGTTCGCCATGCTCTTGACGTTGCTGATATAACTCGCTGTAGCGTGGGTGAGGATCGATCAGGGTATGGTGATTGGCATCGAAAAAGTGGCGAATGATAAACTGCTTTTGAGCCGCCTGAAGTTGGTCGGTTGGCATCAAAGCCAGCTCCAAGTAAGGATCGAAGGCTGTCCCGGCAATGTAGTCTTCTAACTGCAAAATTAGCGATGGTACTAAATTGACCGTCTGATGCAGTTTTGGATACTTTTCGAGCAGCAAGATCAGATCGAGATAATCTTTAGTCCCATGCAAACGCACCCACGGTAATCGGTACTTACCGTCGCGGTACTTGTACAGAGGTTGATGCTGGTGCCAGATAAAGGCGACGTGGAGAGGATGCGGCATAGATGAGTTATGAGTTCACGATCGATGTTAAGCAAGATGCCAGTCTATGGGCGGTTGACTGTTGGGTGACAGCTAACCGATCGAGTATGCGATCTAATCTTGGCTAATAGTCTGCAATCTTAACTCACTTTTTTTGCTCGAAACACTCGGAACGCGATATTTGACCGGGGATCGTATCGTTCGTTTACAACACTTAATTAATTTGGGGGGATAGGGGATAGGGGATAGGGGATAGGGTGAAGAAGTTCTTCTTGTCGCTATTAAATAAATATTGTTCTCGTTCGCTCTCACCTAAAAAGGCGGATCGTCTGCCTAGTCCCTATCCCCTACTCCCTATCCCCTAATTAATCCGTTTGAGCGCGATGGTAATCGATTTTTGTCCGGTGGGTAGCGGAATCTGTAAGGTGATATTATCGCGATCGAGACACTTATATTGCGCTTTGACTGCCTGGAGATCTTTTTGAGGTTGTTTATCTGGAGTATTATCGCCAAAAATAGTTAACAGCTTATCTCCGGTTAGTTTGAGGTTAGAACCTAAGTTGAGCTTGCTATCGAGCCGTCGATAATTTTGCGAACTAAAGGTCAAAGTACTGTCGGCATTTACCTGAAATCTCGCACTGGCACTACCCGAAAAACCCAGTCCGATCCGATCGAGCTTCGCACCTGTTTCTTTCGATTTGAGAGTGTATTTCTGCTCCAAATCGAATGCTTCAAACGAGGCATTACCATCTTTATTCAGCGTCAGTTTGGCATATCCCAACATCTGGGGATCGGTAACTTTAGCTTGAGTAAAACTGCTAATAGTCGGCAACCAATAATTACTCAAATCGGCAACTTGCCAAGTGCCCACATAGCAGTAAGGTTCGCCCTGGGGTTGCGGTGGAGCTTCCACAGGATTAATTTTTGGCGGTATTGTAATTTTAGGGGTGGGAGTGGTTAATTGCTTGTGTTTGGATGCTAACGCGATCGCATTATTCGGATTTACCTGACGTAGCACCAGCCGCGACTTTGATTTTCGACCGGGTTTGGCAGTTGCGGTAAAATTATATTGCTGTCCGCTAGCAACATTAGTAGTCGTCAAGCACAGTTGCGACACCTCACTAATGGCGGGAAAGCTAAATCTAGAATCAGTGGCATTATTCGCGCCAGATGGAGATTTCCCACTCACATCGTTATGAAAAAATTGTAATCCTTTAGATTTATCGTAAAGTGCGAATTTGACGATGCCCACTCCACCAGTTTTGACTCTGAGGGTAATGCGCGTGTCTGGCTCTACCGATAATCCATAGCAGACTTCGCCGTTAGGATTATTCGCCGATGGTGCAAGCGATCCGGTATATTCTTGCCCCATCGTCATTGGGACGACAGGAGTAGCATCTTTAGCAAATGCAACCAGAGGATGAGTCAGTGCGAACAGCGGTAAAATCCGCAGAATTGATGACTGGGACATAGTGGTAGATTAACACTCGTTGGTGGAGTCTCTCGATCGGAACATCGAAGGGGTAACGATCTCCGTCGAGATTTACCGATCGAAACGGGTGCCTCTAAGCAGCGAGTCGTTCGGTTGCGATAAAATAGTGGTATAGATACATGTTTCCCAATTAAAGTTCAAATCGATCGCTATTGCAGTAATTTGATAAGTAGTCGATCCTGTCGATCGATGGCTATATCCCTGGCGGTATTACCTGAGAGTCTGGTAAACCTCTATTTGCTCCTGCTGCGAGTAACTTTTTTACTAGCGTCATCGAACTGTGACTGACAGCACTCATTAGTGCGGTTTGTCCATAAAAATCTTGTAAGTTGACATCTGCACCTCCACCAATTAGATAATCGACCATCTGCCACTGATTTGCGCCAACTGCGGCTATTAAGGCTGTATTTCCTAATAATAAATGATGTGTTGAATTGATATCGATGCTTCGATCGAGTAAAAATTGTAAAGATTTTATATTTCCTACTCTAGCCGCTTCTTGCAAACAAGTAACATTTAAAATTTCTTGCTGTTTCATGCTTAGACTTAGTAGATATTCATATAGATGAATGTGTCCATGTGCAATTGCAATTACTAGAGGATGTACGAAAAACTCATCTTCAAGATCGTAACTATTAATGTCTACCCCACTTTGAATCAGCAATTTCATAATTTCTAAATTGCCAGAGCTGGCTGCTTGAGACAACAATTCATGGTCATCCTCAATTTCTGACCCAGCATCAAATAATAGCTTTAAGATGTTTATGTTTCCAACTCTTACTGCCATATCAAGAAAGGATGGAGTTTCACCCATAGATAGAATCTTGACAACAGCAGGCTGATTATCACTCTCGATCGCAAATTCCAAAGGAGATGTTATGTCAAAAATATCGCCACACGTAACAGAATTTAACCATTGTAAATCGCGACCTTTAACTAATTGTGTAAATAATTCAAAATCACGCTCTTCGATCGATTGATATAATAACAACTCTTCAGATTCTTTCATGTCTATTTCGAGCTACTTGCTTTACAAGGCATCACAGAGGGTGCGATATATTTTACCCCGTCACTTACCACTGTGGGAACATCTTTGGGTGCGCCTCTTTTGGCAACTGCAAACTGAGGCAGCAATAAAATACTATTCAAAACTATCCCCAGGCTAAAAAACTTATAATATTAAGAAATCGTATAATTTGCGTTCTAATTTTGACGATCGCGATTAAATTAGAAGCTAGTCCGAGTAACGCGATCGAACTGCTGTTTTTACCTTACAAGAATATATGGAATCCCAAGATTTACTTTTACTTGTCGTATTACTCTGCCCAGGCTTGCTATTATCCGTAACAATTATGCTCACCTTTGCTGCTGGCGGTTAAAGTCCAAGCCAGTCCCCCAGTCCCTGGTCAGTGAGCGGAGCCGAACTGCCAGTCCCCACTAGCCAATTACCAATCCGGCTGAGTAAGGCTCCGGGCTTGCTGATATGAGTTTTCGGCTTGCTCCCACTGTTTGAGGCTGCTGTGAATTCGGCCCTTATTAAACCAGAACTCCGAACGTTCTGGTTCTAGTTTAATGGCTTGTTCGAGGCTGAACAAAGCGTTATCGAGTCGATCGATTTCGATGAGGCAATTACCGCGACTGTTCCAAGCTTCTGCCAGATTGGGGTCGAGATTGAGGGCGACTTCGTAATCGGCACAAGCCTTGACAAATTCTCGTTGGAGAAAGTAAATATTTCCCCGTCGATACCAAGCGTGAGTGGAGGCGGAGTCGATTTCGATCGATCGATCGAGACTGACAATCGCGGCATCTAGCTGTCCTAATGCTTGCTGGGCGATCGCCTGTCGATACCAAATTTGGGCTTCATCGTCGCGCAGGTTGAGGCTGGTTTGATAGCACTGGAGAGCCTCTGCGTACTGCTGAAGGTTGAGATGGATGGTTCCCTGGTTATTCCAACCCGTGGGGTCTTGAGGGGCAACCTTGGTGGCTTGGCGGTAACTGTGGAGGGCACCTTCGAGGTTGCCGAGTTGAAATAAAGCACTACCGCGACTATTCCAGGCGCGATCGAGTGTGGGCGAAAGAGTCAGGGCACGATCGAAGCTAGCAACAGCCGATTCCCAGCGTCCGAGTTCGAGCAGGGCGTTACCGCGATAGTGGTAGGCTTGTCTGTCGTCGGGATTGAGAATGGCGCAGTTGTCATAGCAGGCGATCGCATCTTCATATTTTTGGAGGTGGAACAGGGCGATGCCTCGATTCAGCCAAGTGAGGGGATCGAGTTTATCGATCTCGATACTTTGCTCGTAACAATTAAGGGCTGCTTGCCAACAGCCTTGATGTTGTAGTGCCATCCCCTTACCGTTCCAAGCCGGGGCATCGTGAGGGTGAATTTGCAGGCTGCGATCGTGGGCGGCGGCGGCGGCTTCGTAACGGTGGAGCTGGAATAATGCTTTGCCGCGATTGTGCCAACTTTGATAAAACTGGGGTTGGAGTTCGATCGCTTTATCATAGCTGACGATCGCGTCCTCATACCGTTTGAGCGACCCCATTACGTTGCCATGATTGTTCCAAATATAGTAATCTTCGGGTTGGAGTTCGAGGGCATGTTGATAACTGACGAGTGCCTGTGCTAATTGCCCCAATTGAAATAGCAGATTGCCCTGCTGATACCAAGCTGGCGCGTAGGTGGGATCTAGTTCGAGGCAACGTTGGTAGCTGTGGAGATTTTCAGTCGGCGGCAGATCGAGCCGAAACTGGCTTTGCCCGCGTTGATACCAGGCGAGGGCAAATTTAGGATCGCATTCTATCGCCCGACCGTAACTGGTGAGTGCATCTGCCCAGCGTTCGAGGTTCGCGAGTAAACACCCCCGATCGTACCAGGTTTGAGCGCGGTTGGGTGCTAGTTCTAGTGACTGCCGATAGGCACTCAGAGCCGCAATAAATTCGCCTTGATGGTAGAGAGCCTGTCCTAATAAATGCCAGCTTACCGCCCGATCTGGCTGGAGACTGGTGGCTGTTTGCAAGCTGGAAATCGCTTTACTATAGTCGCCCAGCTCGATCGAGACTCTACCGTGTTGCTCCCAGAGTTCGGGATTGTCGGGATCGATGGCGATCGCCTGACAACAGACGATCGCGGCGGTTTCCCATTCGCCTTGTGCTGCTCTAACTTGACTTTGGTTGTAGAGGATTGCTTGATTTTGCGGATCGAGACTCAA
>NZ_JANYJC010000328.1 GCF_025361915.1 Chamaesiphon sp. GL140_3_metabinner_50 | reverse complement strand
ATGGCAAAGGCTTGAGGGCTGGTGACTTCATGGATTAGATGTAAGCCGATGAATAGTTGGGTTTGTCCCGATGGTAATGTGGCGACGGTATGTGCGTCCCAGACTCGATCGAATAAGGTATTTTTGCTCATGGTTTTAATTAGTGGGTAAGAAAGTAAGTTTTTCATTTAACTGACTAAATAATAACGAAAATTAATTTAAATCTTCACTAAAATCGTTATGTCTGGATTTCATAAACAAGAGAGTAGGGTGGGTCTTGTGCCTCAACCCAACATTTCCAGGGTGTTGGTGTGTGAGTTAGTTGGGTTTCGTTTGGCTCAACCCAACCTACAGATTATCTTCTCCTTTTTCGATAGCTTTTAAATGTTTACCATTTTGGTTGTATCTAGATCCTAGCTTTATTTGCTCGTCAGCAAAGGAAACTAACAAACCAGCAGTCGATTGATAAATAGTATCTGGTTGAACATCAGACCAATCATTTGGTAATGTATCCATTTAATTTGGTTTTAACTAACGCTGATAGACGATCCGAAATCGACGGGGCGAACCCGACTCTAAGGTGTCGATGAAATCTTCAAACGATATTTGCTGCAAACCGCGATCGGTAAATTTATTCAACTCCGATTGAGTAAGAGCAAATGGTGGCAATTCGCCCGCTGGATCTTCAGGATTGCGCCCGCGACAGACGACTAGTAATTTGCCATTAGGTGCAACGAAATTACCGATACAATCGATCGCATTCGGACGAATATTTGCGGGTAGTGCTTGAATCGTGTAAATTTCAATAACAAGATCGAAACTTAATTTCCAATTGGCTGGGGCGGTAAATAAATCAACGGCTTGATAATTTACCTGCGAATTGGGGAATCTTTGATGACACCAATCGATCGCAGTTTGAGATAAATCGAATGCCGTTACTTTAGCACCGAGTTGAGCTAGATATTTGGCATCATCTCCTAACCCACAACCGACGACTAATACGCGCCGATCTTGTAAATTAAATTGGGATGTTTCAATCCAGTCTGCCAACCAATGACTCACGTCACGATCTGCCCACGGAATTGCATTGAGATCTCCTTGTGCTTCTGCATAGAGTTTTTCAAACCAGCCTGTATAATCTCCCTGCTGATAGGATGCTTGTGATAGTTCGCGAACTCGCAATTTCCCTAAGGAAAGGCTTTGCCAACGAGAATTAGTCATAAGTTTTATTGCCTAATAATATTCAAACTAGCTGCGGATGAAAAAATAGATTGTCATACTTATAGCAACGGTCGATACAAATCTGCGAATAATTATTGATGGAATCCGACGGGCGAAGTTAGCGATAAAATAACCGCCCAAAGCACCACCAACAGCCATGATAATTGTTTGATGCCAAGCTATAATACCTGCGAATAAAAAAGGGATAATCGCGATGCCATTGATACAGGTTCCCAGCCATGTCTTTAGGGCATTCATAGCATGAATATTTCTAATGTTGAAAAAGGTGAGACTCGCCAACATTAAAATCCCAATACCCGCGCCGAAGAAACCGCCATAAATCGCAACTACTAGTTGAATGATAACTAGATAGACTAGCGGTAGTGACTTTGGTGTCTCTGCTCGATTTAAAGATTGTAGCCATTGTTTGAAAGATTCACCAAAGATAAATACAACTGTTGCGAGTAATAATAAATAGGGAATTAGCTTTTTAAAAATATCGGCAGATGTATAGAGTAACAATATCGAGCCGAGCAATCCACCGACTAAACTAACAATACTCAAAATTAGCATAGTTCGTCGATCGACATCCAAATCCCGACGGTACGCACCAGCACTTGCCAAACTAGCCACCCACAGGGCAGTATTATTAGTAGCATTAGCCGCGATCGGAGGTATACCAGTAAAGATCAGCGTTGGGAAGCTGATGAAACTCCCGCCACCAGCCACGGCATTCAATCCGCCAGCGATAAAAGCAGTTGCAAATAATAAGAAACCATTTAGATCTGTAAGCGATGGTGGTGCGATCGGCATTATATTAGCCTTTAATTAAACGCCTCCGAATAAATTCGGGGCTATTGTTGCAAAGTCCGCCTAAGCGAACTGACACATTAGTTAGTCCGCGTAGGCGGACTTTGCATCACAAGCGGCGGTTGAAACCGCTGAAGTTATAGATAAGAAACTTAATTATTCACCGTCAATTAATCTGGTTTAATCCCAATTAATAAAGCTAATTCTAGCCATTTCCAATAACAATCTACATTTGCAAATCCAATCTCCCTCAGATATCCTAGTTGAGTTTCGACATCTAGTAATTTATTCGATGGATCTTCATTCTCTACTGTATATCCAATCTTGGTAAGAAACTGAATGTGAATCTTATCGTTAGGTGATGCGACATGTTCGAGATTGGCAAATATACCACCAGGCGTTAATAAATTAAATATCTCCGCATATAAAGAGCGTTTACGATCGTGTGTGACATGATGAATCGCAAAACTCGAAACGATCGCATCAAACTTACCCAGATCTGGCAATCGATCGTCTAAATTATGACTGATAATCTCAATAGATCGATCGTCCTTAAATCTATCTCTAGCTTTTTCCAACATCACTGGTGAAAAGTCTAACGCAATTCCCGTCGCTGAAGGTCGATCGATTTTGAGTAATGCCATCAGTCTCCCGTCACCAGTGCCCAAATCGAGGATGCGCTGGGCAGTTTTTGGGATATAGTCCAACAAGACAGCTTCACCCTCGGTACGATGGGGAATGCTATCGGCTTTAGCTAGGTAGCTAAGCGCATGTTCGGTAGTAGACCATAGATTTACCATAATATTGCACTTAGGCTGCGGTAATGGTGGCGGTGGGGCTGTATCACTACTATAGACAAGGAGTTTGTGCTTGTCCAATATATATTAGGATTGTTATTAATACTTTTAAAGTATCGATTGTTGGTAAAGCCGATCTAACTCTGTCATTTTTCCAGTTATGTTAAAGTCTATAGTTTATAAAGTTTGTCTAATTGTTGCTGCTAAATTGGTATTTATCAATTATCCGACGCTAGCAACAATTAAAATTAATGCTAATTTAGCAATATCAAATAATTTAGTCTTAAACCAAGCTGCTAACGAACAAAGTAAGGAATTGGAAGATCCGATCTTGGAAGATGTTGTCTTAAATCGAGTCGATAAATTAAAGCAATTCCTCGATAAAGGTGGTAGTCCCGATCGATATTTTCATGCAGCGGTTAATGCAGGTGCGATCGATTCTGTAACCATGATGATATCTCGCGGGGCAAATGTTAATCTACCTGGTAATGAAGGTGTAACGCCACTAATGACTTCAGTAAGAGCTACTTATCGCGGCACTATCGAAATAACAGAACTGCTAATTAAAAATGGTGCCAATGTAAATGCTAGAGCGGGTAGGGGTAGTACGGCGTTAATGTATGCATCTTCAGGAGTAGCGGCGCATTATGAAAACGATTACGTGCGAGTGGTGCGGTTGTTAATTAAGAATGGTGCGAAGGTAAATATTAAAAATAGAATGGGTGCGACACCTTTGAGTATTGCTAAGGAAGGGAAATGGAAAAAAATAGTGGCGGTACTGAAAAAGTCAGGTGCTAAATTCTAATTCGATCTATCTAGATATTACGGGCTTGATGTACTTACTAAGATAGCCAAGATTTTGTCAATTTCTTTGATATAGTAATCATTAACATCAATAAAGGCAATTTGTCCTTCGAGCTTGAGAAATTTCCAATCTGTACCAGTAGTTACAGCCCCATATAAAATCTCTGTTTGATTTCCTTCTCTTTGATTGAATAAACGGGCTGCTATCATTGTAGCGATACATTGTCCCAATCCGCTAGGAATACTTTCATTCTTCGCTTCGACGATCGTTAATACGGGACTGGTAATATAATATTGTTCGAGAGATCGGCTCAAAATAAAGTCACAACGTCCATCTAATCCTTGCGTAGAATCGACTTCAAAATTACTGCCAGAGAAGATCGAAATCTGGTTGCCCAAAATTCGCCGCACTTCCATCAGAATTGGCATGATAACTAATTCGGAACGGGCTTTTTCGGTATTAATAGCACCAGCTAAAGGTAGCTGTTCTTTAAGTAATAAAGTCAGCAGATCGCTGGAATGAATTGGAGTAGTATCGGCGAACAGATCTTGGATTTCGTTAGTTGCGATTCCAAAATCAGATTTAACTTTACTTAATGTAAAACTACTATATGGCATGATGAATTTAATTCACACTTTTGATGATAACGCTCGACGATCGAGACTCCATTTACACTTCGATGATAGCGGACAATTTTGGCAATCTGGATTTTGAGCCTTACAAGCTAATGCGCCAAAGTCGAGCAGCGCGAGGTTCCAGGTTCCTACCTTGGTTTTGGGTGCGATTAAATCTGCTGCACCCCAGAGAATTTTGCACCGAGATTTAACTCTCTCGCCTTGCAAGCCAAAGAAACGTTCAAGAATCCGCGCGACGTTAGCATCTAGTACGGCTAATGGCTGGTTGAAGGCTTGAGAGCCGATAGCACGAGCAGTATAGTCGCCGATTCCTGGCAGTTTGAGCAGTTGTTTTTGGTCTTGAGGTACCATGGCATTATGTTGTTCAATCACGATTTGGGCGCATTGTTGCAACCGTTCGGCGCGGAAAAATAATCCTAATGGTTTAAGAATTTTAGCAACATCATCGAGATCGGCGGTAGCTAAATCTTGGACAGTGGGATAATGTTCTAAAAATAGTTCGTAAATTGGTGCGACTGTATCCGCATCGGTTTTTTGGAGTAAAGATTCGGCGACGAGGAGATGGTAAGCAGCGGTAGTTTTTCGCCACGGATAATCGCGGCAATTGGCAACTCCCCAAGCCGAAAGCTGTTTGCGAAACCATTTAATGCGATCGGCTGAAGGATAATCTGAAGGGGTAGATCTAGGTGGCGTGTCTAAGGATATCATTAAGTTTTAATTGAGATAAGCTATTAGTATTATTCCCTAAGTTATTGCGACATTATCTAGCCTAATTGGAGATCGATTCAACTTTGTTATGGAACTTCGTCACTTACGATATTTTAGTACTGTCGCTACCGAATTGCATTTTGGACGGGCGGCGGAGAAGTTACATATCGCTCAACCACCATTGAGCAAACAAATTCAAGATCTAGAATCAGAATTGGGCTTTGAATTATTTAATCGTACTAAAAGATCGGTTTCACTTACGCCTGCTGGTAAAGGGTTTTTAATAGAGGTAGAACGAATATTTCAACAACTAGATCGCGCGATCGATATTGGTCGAAAAACTAGTCGCGGCGAACTCGGTCAAATCTCGATTGGTTTTGTTGGTTCGGCAACTTATAATATTTTACCAGTAATGCTCCAGCAGTTTCGCGATCGGTATCCGAACGTGCGAATTGAATTACATGAATTGACTACCGATCGACAATTAGTTTGGCTGCGAGAAGGTAGAATCGATCTGGGCTTAATTCGTCCGCCAATTGTTGAAAAAAATTTGGTTAGTCAGGTAATTTTCCAGGAATCTTTAGTGGTTGCTTTACCAATTAGCCATCGTTTAGCTTCAGTAGATGCGATCGATATTGACTTATTAGCCGCCGAGCCATTTATTCTATTTTCACGGCAACTTGCACCAGGATTATACGATCCGATTATTGCGATTTGTCAAGCGGCTGGTTTCAGTCCACAAGTAGTTCAAGGATGTATTCAAATGCAGACAATTGTCAGTTTGGTATCGGCAAATATGGGCGTATCAATTTTGCCAGCATCGATCCGAGAAGCACAACGTCAAGGTGTAGTGTATAAACCGATTAGATCGAACGAGGCGAGTAAAGAGCACCTTGCAACAATGGCGATTGTTTGGCGGATAAATGATAATTCACCGACGATGAATAGATTCTTAGAAAGTGTGCTGGTTGATTTTAGATCGACTATTAAATAGAGTGCTACTCATTGATTATTTGCACCGATCTGGCTTTTCACCCAGCCACGAAATGATTTTACTAACGCCAGATAATCCATCGTTGTCGATCTTTGCAACCAGGTTGCAATATCTGGTATCGATAAACTTCCAAAAAATTGACTAGTTTGAGTGGCAATATAAACACCATCTTGTAATTGTTGAATAATTAAAGATTCTCCATTATATATCCAAACTTCAGCTACTCCTAAATCTGCATAGACCTGAAGGCGATTTTGGGAACTACTGGTAATATCAACTTCTAAAACCAGATCTGGTGCTGGATCTGCTGCCATATCTAATCTCAGCTTGCCCTGAACCGCTGCAATATTACGAATATAAAAACATTTATCGGGTTCTGCTCCGCTCAGTTTGGCTTGCTTGAAAGTAGTCGAGCCGAGGGGATAAATACTTACTTCTAATTCTTCAGCGATAGTATCGATAAAACGACCCAAGACTTCTTTACTAAGTTCGTGTTCTGGAGAAGGAGCCATAATTTCTAGATTACCACGATTGTAAGTGAGGCGCAGCCGACGATCGCTCAGTTCCTCTAGCAGAGTTTCGTAGGTATTCCAGCTAATCCCAGACAGGCGAATAATTTCGGCGGGTGGTGCGAGTAGTGTTGCAGTCATAAATTCAACTAAAATTGAATGCCTTTATTTTAATCTAGATCCTCACGATCGAGTAAAATACGATGGAGAAATTCGGTCGAGGGCAAATCCCTACGTCCCTTACAATGAGTGAAGTCTAACTGTGCGTCCTCTGTGATTAAAAAATATATGAAACAAGCTACTGTAATTGGTCTAGGTCGATCGGGTATTGCTGCTGCTAAACTATTAATGAAACATGATTATGCAGTCACTCTCAGCGATAGTAACCATAACCCCAACCTCGAAGCTCAAAAACAACAGTTAGAACTACTCGGAATTAACGTCAAACTCGGCGATAAATTTACACCTACCACCGAAGATATTATCGTCGTCAGTCCCGGCGTACCTTGGGATATTCCACCCCTAGTCAAAGCCAGAGAACTGGGTATCGATACAATTGGTGAAATGGAATTAGCATGGCGGCATCTTCAAGATATCCCCTGGGTGGCAATTACTGGAACCAATGGTAAAACTACCACTACTGCTCTAACTGCGGCGATTTTTCAAGCGGCTGGCATCGAAACGATCGGGTGTGGTAATATCGGTTTTGCTGCTTGTGAATTAGCATTACTCGCAACACGTCCAGCCTGGATTATTGCCGAGCTGAGTAGTTATCAAATCGAGTCTACTTTTACCCTCAAGCCACGAATTGGGGTATGGACGACATTAACTCCCGACCATTTAGCACGCCACAAAACTGTTGAAAATTATGCAGCAATTAAGGCTAAATTACTTCGTAATTCACAGCACAAAATATTTAATGGCGACGATCGATATTTATACGATTTGGGTAATTCTGACTGGCAAGATGCTACTTGGACGAGTGTGGCAGGTAAAGAAGATTTGCAAGGCAATCCCGAACTGGGAGTTTGGATTGAAGATAATTGGGTAATATTTCGGGGCGAGAAAGTGCTACTAGCCGATTCACTGAAAATGCCTGGAGATCATAATCTTCAAAATCTATTAATGGCAGTGGGTATCGCTAAAATAGCCGGGATCGAAAATAGTGCGATCGCTTCTGCTGTGGCTGGTTTTCCGGGTGTCGCCCATCGGTTAGAATATATCTGCACTTATGGCGGTGCGGATTATATTAATGATAGTAAAGCAACTAATTATGATGCTGCCGATGTGGGATTGAGTGCTGTTAAATCGCCTGTGATTCTAATTGCGGGTGGTGAAGCTAAAGAAGGCGACGATCTGGCTTGGTTGGATACTATTAAACAGCAAGCCGCCGCCGTATTGTTGATTGGTAATGCTGCGACTCAATTTGCAAATCGATTGCAAGCCGTCGGTTATACTAACTACGAAATGGTTGAAACTATGGCAAATGCGGTAACTCGATCGATTTCATTAGTCCAGCAATATCAAGCTAAAATTGTCCTATTATCCCCTGCCTGTGCGAGTTTCGATCGATATACTAGTTTCGAGCATCGTGGCGATGATTTTCGGCAATTATGTCAAAATCTGGCTCTCAAGGATTAAACTAGGCTCGGTTAAGGCGATTACCTCCGGTACAGCAGAGCTGAACGCGGGTGAATCTCCGAGCCATCTAAGCGTTGGCATAGCCTACCGTTAGGTAATCGCTGTTATAGTGGGAAGGGAAACAGCCTAGAGATCTCCATCTTATCAGTGAGTGAGATCGGCTCCTGCCGCCTGAAAAATATTGCTAGCGAGTAGTCTATTCACAATCCCCTATCCCTTATCCACTCCATGCTAGCCATGTTCGACAAACTGCGCGACACTATTCGCCATTGGTGGATGGAGTTTACACTCCAAACCAAACTAATGGGAGCAGCCACTTTGGTGGTGTCGCTGATTGTTAGTGGCTTAACTTTTTGGGCAGTAAATACCATTCAAACAGACGCGCGTATGAATGATACGCGCTTCGGGCGAGATTTAGGACTGCTGTTAGCCGCCAATATCGCCCCCCAAATAGCCGAAAACGATCTCACTAGCGTCGCGCGGTTTTCCAATCGCTTCTATCACAGTACGTCGAGCTTACGGTACATTCTGTACGCTGATGATGGGGGCAATATTCGACTGGGAATTCCGTTTTCTGAATCAGAAGTTCAAAACTCACTGATGATCGAGCGACGGATTCACCTACCAGAGAGTGGTACTCGCAAAGACTTACCACTGGTGCGTCAACATCAGACACCAGAAGGGATCGTTACTGATGTATTCGTGCCCATCGAGCATGAAGGTAAATTTATCGGTACCCTGGCGATCGGGATTAACCCCAATCCTACCGTAGTTGCGTCCTCTGGTTTGACTAGAGATGTGACGATCGCGGTATTTGTCTCGATTTGGGTAATGGTAATTTTGGGTGCGGTATTTAATGCGCTCCAAATCACCAAACCAATTAAAGAATTACTTTCAGGTGTCAAAAATATTGCCTCTGGAAACTTTAAACAGCGAATCGATTTACCCCTCGGTGGTGAGTTGGGCGAATTAATCGATAGTTTTAATGAAATGGCTGAAAAGTTAGAGATATTTGAAGAACAAAATATCGACGAATTAACTGCCGAAAAAGCCAAATTAGAAACCTTGGTTACGACGATCGCCGATGGTGCGGTATTAATCGATAATAATCTAAATATCGTGCTAGTCAATCCCAACGCTCGTCGTTTCTTTGGTTGGGAGCACCTCGAATTAGACAATACAAATGTCTTGCATGTTTTACCGGGCAGCGTTTCCGCAGAACTCGCGCGTCCCTTGCACCAAGTGGCGGCTGGTAAACTCGATGGCGAAGAATTTCGGATCGCTCTCAATCATCCCGCACAGCGTACTGTCAGAATTCTAATCACCAACGTACTCGATCCGGTCAAAGAAAACGTCCGGGCGATCGCGATGACAATTCAAGATATCACCCGCGAGGTAGAATTAAATGAAGCGAAAAGTCAATTCATTAGTAACGTCTCTCACGAACTGCGAACGCCCTTATTTAATATCAAATCATTCATCGAAACTCTTCACGAGTACGGAGATGAATTAACCAAAGAAGAACGCAGCGAATTTCTCGATACGGCTAACCGCGAAACAGATCGCCTGACGCGACTAGTAAACGATGTTTTGGATTTATCAAAACTCGAATCCTCACATACCTACCTCTTCGATGGTGTGGAATTAGACCGATCGATCGAACAAACCCTCCGTACCTATCAGCTTAACGCCAGAGACAAAGGCATCGAACTCTGTCAAGATATCGAACCTAATCTACCATTTGTCTTGGGTAACTACGATTTAATTCTCCAGGTGCTGGCAAATCTGGTCGGGAATGCCCTCAAATTTACCAAAACCGATGGGAAAGTCACCATCCGTGCTTATCGAGCTACAGTCACTGGTGAAGCGGCAGATGAGATTATTTCTCCTGTCGTCAGAATTGAAATTATCGATACGGGAATCGGCATCGATCCTGAAGATCGGCGGGCAATTTTCGATCGCTTTTTCCGGGTGGAAAACCGCGTTCATACTCTCGAAGGTACTGGCTTAGGACTATCGATCGTGCAAAATATTATTGAAAAACATCACAGTCAAATTCATATTAGCAGTACTGTTGGTGTCGGCACGACTTTCTGGTTCGATCTAGCCATCTACGAGCAAAAGCAAATCCAGCAGCTCGAAGACCAACAACTAGTAGAAAGTGGCGCGTGGACGATCGAGGATAATAGATAAGGTGATTCCCGATCGAGAACATACCATCTGAACTATGATTTATTTGATTAACAGATAGACTAAGATTGTCGGATAGCTGTTTATCAAAGTCCATCAATCGTTGGCGTAGACTCTCCTGTGGAGAATCGTGTTCATCAAAGTTCAGACATTGAATTGCCATGCGTTCTGGTTATACCTTACCTGTGTTTGCGACTGCTAGTGCGATCGCCGCATTACAATGTTTGCAGCAGTCTACCGCAGCTAAATCGGTGGTGACTGTAGACTTAATTACCCCATCCCAACAGGTGGAAATTGCGATCGGGCAGGTGGCATTAATTCAGGCTAATCTGGCTCTGGGCATTACTCATAGCGATCCTGGTGATAACTTAGATCTCACTCGCGATACTCCAATCTGGGCCGTAGTGGAGTGGGCAGATCCCGCTCAAGTAGAAACGATCGCGCTAGTGGGGGGAGAAGGGGTCGGCAAGCAGTCCAATCTAGACAATCTCCCCGCTATATATAGTTACGCTCGTCAGCTCTTCCAGGCGAATTTAGCCCCATTACTGTTACCGGGGCAAAAGATTCGGGTGACGATAATTTTGCCGGAGGGAAGAGTCTTAGCAACTCGGACATCGAATGCCGCATTTGGCGTGGTTGAAGGTTTATCGCTACTGGGAACGACAGGAATTTCGCAGCCTTTGAGCGCGCCGGGACAGTTGGATGCTTGTTTGGATGAGTTGAGAGGTAAGTGGGACGGCAGTTCGGCTTCGCTCACTGACCTGGGGAGTGGGGGACGGGGGGACGGGGAGACAGGGAGACGGGGAGACGGGGAGATGTTGCCGTTGGTGTTTTGTATTGGTGAGAATGGGTTAGATTTGGCGCAGAAAATGGGGATAAATCGCGATCGCATTATTAAGACTGCGAACTGGTTGGGGCCGTTATTAGCCGAGGCGGGACTATTGGGGGTGCCTAAGTTATTGCTGTTTGGCTATCATGGCAAATTAATTAAATTGGCGGGGGGGATTTTTCACACTCATCATCATTTAGCCGATGGGAGATTAGAGATTTTAGTTGCAGCAGCGGCGCGGATGGGGTTACCCGCAGGGCCATTAGCGGGGTTATTCGACTGTGAGACAGCCGAAGATGTGCTTAAATATCTGCACGAGCTAGATGTAGCTGATGGGAGTAATTGGGTATCCAAAATTTATGGCTATTTGACAGAAAAGATCGATAATCGATCGCAGACGTATATTTACAGTCAAAGTCAGCAGTCTGTA
This sequence comes from Chamaesiphon sp. GL140_3_metabinner_50, assembly GCF_025361915.1. Classification (GTDB taxonomy): domain Bacteria; phylum Cyanobacteriota; class Cyanobacteriia; order Cyanobacteriales; family Chamaesiphonaceae; genus Chamaesiphon. Next base: position 12,427 of record NZ_JANYJC010000328.1, on the reverse strand, counting down.
AGTGTCGGTTCGGTAGTATTCGATCGCACTCGGCAAGTTATCGCAACTAGTCTCACTGGCAGAACATTTTTGACTCAATTGTGCTAAAGTCGATCGAATATAAAATATTTTACAAAATCCGATAAATCTTGCTCGATCTCACTCTTTTAATTTAAGAGTCGCTCATTTCAAATTTAGACGGTCGGAGATTTACAAAATCTACAAAGTATCAACTTCAATGGAGTCCGCAGTGACAACACAAACCGAAACTAACGCCACCAATCTTCAGCCCACCGATAGTACATTAGAACAGGTCAACTTAAACCATCAAATGGTCGTCATTCTGGACTTCGGCTCCCAGTATTCGGAACTAATTGCCCGGAGAATTCGCGAAACCCAAGTATATTCTGAAGTCATCTCTTATCGAACTACTGCCGAGCAATTGAGACTGCTAAATCCTAAGGGGATTATTCTTTCGGGTGGCCCTAGTTCAGTGTATGACGATCGCGCGCCCCAATGCGACCCGGAAATCTGGAATTTAGGCATTCCGGTATTGGGTGTTTGCTACGGAATGCAATTGATGGTGCAGCAACTTGGTGGTGAAGTAGTTAAGGCGAAAAAAGCTGAGTATGGCAAAGCCGAACTACTCATCGACAACCCGACAGATCTGCTGACGAATGTCGAAGCAGGAACGACAATGTGGATGAGTCATGGTGACTCCTGCGAACGGCTGCCGACTGGCTTCGATCTACTGGCACATACAAATAATACACCATGCGCGGCGATCGCCAACCATCAGCGCAAATTATTTGGGGTACAATTTCACCCCGAAGTAGTGCATTCGATCGGCGGTTTTGCGTTAATTCGCAATTTTGTCTATCATATTTGTGGCTGTCAACCCACTTGGACGACTGAAGCATTTGTCGAGGAATCCATCAGGAATATTCGCGCTCGCGTTGGCGATAAAAAAGTATTATTAGCATTATCTGGCGGTGTCGATTCTTCTACTTTAGCATTCTTATTGCATCGGGCGATCGGCGACCAATTGACCTGTATGTTCATCGATCAAGGGTTCATGCGAAAGCTCGAACCAGAGCGGTTAGTTGCCCTATTTAAAGACCAATTCCATATCAAAGTTGAATATGTAATGGCGCGGGAACGGTTTATTAATGCGATCGCCGGAGTTACCGATCCCGAAACCAAACGTAAAATTATTGGTACTGAATTTATCCGTGTATTTGAGTCAGAATCAAAACGGTTGGGGCCATTCGATTATCTCGCTCAAGGGACATTATATCCAGATGTAATTGAGTCGGCAGATACTAATGTCGATCCGCAAAGTGGCGAACGGGTAGCAGTTAAAATTAAGAGCCATCACAACGTCGGTGGATTGCCCAAAGACTTACAATTTAAGCTCGTCGAACCTTTACGTAAATTATTTAAAGATGAAGTACGAAAAGTCGGACGTTCGATCGGATTACCCGAAGAAATCGTTAAACGGCAACCATTTCCCGGCCCCGGTTTAGCAATTCGGATTATTGGAGAAGTCACCGCAGAGCGACTAAATATCCTCCGCGATGCCGATTTAATCGTCCGTCAAGAAGTTAATAAGCAAGGGCTTTATGACAAGCTCTGGCAAGCTTTTGCAGTGCTACTAGCCGATGTAAATAGTGTCGGAGTCATGGGCGACCAACGTACCTACGCACATCCGATCGTGTTGCGATGTGTATCTAGTGAAGATGGCATGACCGCCGATTGGTCGAAGGTACCGTATGAGTTTTTAGAGATTGTTTCTAACCGAATTGTGAATGAAGTAAAAGGTGTCAATCGCGTGGTTTATGATATCACATCTAAGCCACCCGGTACGATCGAGTGGGAATAGTTTTATGCTAATATTGTCTGAACTATGATTAGAATGATTAAATGATGGACTGCAATCCGAAAATTATAGTCTATTTATCGGATCGCACAAATCATAGTTCAGACAGAAGCTAAAGTTTGAAAGGGTCGATCGCGTTTGTGGTGATAATGTGTAAGCATTGTGTTTTATAGCCTCAAATAAATTATTTATCGCTATAAACCACCACAGGTACTCGCTTATAAGCAGGCGTACCAGATCGAGTTTCGGTTTGAGCCGTAAAAATTACATTCACTTCAGGATAGAACATTAACGCCGCACCTTCACGCACCGAGCCGTAAATAACCTCTACATCTTCTAATTTACCAGCATCCCCCTGGACTGTCACCCGATCGTGTGCTGCTAGATTAATTTTTTCAGCATCGAGCCGATTCATCAGAATACAGTTACGATGCGGCATTCCCCGATACATATCGCCAATTTTATAAACGACGGTATTGTGTTGAGAATAGCTGCGTCCGGTCATTAGTGCTAATACTAAACTATTTGGGCGATCGCCGATATTAAAGTCTTGAGCGGTGGGTAGAGTTAGATCTGGGATTGGGGTAGTAAACATTTTTGCCTTCCCCGATGGCGTTTTGAAGTGGGGTGTGGTGACAATCCGATCGGCGATGGTAAACTCTTCTTTGGTGTCATCGATCGTGCCGATTTTCGCATAACCTTCGACAGTACTGGCGATAATTTGACGGATGTATTGAGGATCTTGCATCTTGCGCCATTGAATCGGCTCTTCACCGAGAACGTAGTGCGCCAGTTTGGTTAAAAATTCGACTTCGGGAATTAAATCGCCAGATTTGAGGTGGGTTTCGCCTTCATCGTTGAGCCGTACAAAATTGTTACCCGATTCTGACGTGGTTTTATAAGGGTTCTCAAACCGATTGAACACGGGGATAATTATCGTGTTGGTTTTTGCCAAGCCGTTAAAGTGCCCGATGTTGGGTTTCGTCGCCATGTAGATGATGGTGTCGATGTTGCCCAATGCCTGCTTTGCCTGATGGGAATTAGGATTGGCACCGTAGAGATTACCACCCACACAGATTAGGCTATCTACTTTACCCGCCGCTGCGGCTTCAATTAGGTCGCGGGTGTGGTAACCTTTGGGAAGATTCAGAGAGCGTCCTAGCAGCCGCTCTAAGGCTTGCTTTAGCTCTTCTTTGAGTTTGACTGTCACGCCCATCGATCCGAAGCCTTGGACGTTAGAATGTCCGCGTACGGGCATCACGCCAGCTCCCATTTTGCCAGCATTGCCAGTAACTAGGGCGGTATTAGCGATGCTGTAAACGTTATCGACACCGTTGAGCTGTTGGGTGAGTCCCATCGCCCAGGCGAAGACAACCCGTTTAGACGCGCCGATAATGGTGGCGGCGGATTCGATTTCGGCTAGAGATACGCCGCAAGTAGCGGTAATAGTTTCCCACGAAGTCGTATGTGCTTGTTCGAGGATGGCTTCCCAACCTTCAGTATGCGCTTGCAAGAACTCCCGATCGATTCTTCCTTGCCCCATTAATGCCTTTTGAATGCCGATAAATAAAGCAACATCGCTACCAGGAATCGGTTGCAGGTAAAGATCGGCAATTTTCGAGCCGGGGACTAATGATTTGACAGGAAATGCCGGAGATCCAAATTTAACCAACCCGATTTCCATCACCGGATTGATAACGATAACTTTACCGCCGTTATCGCGGATTTTAATTAATTCATTCATCAAGCGGGGATGATTGGAGGGTGAATTTGCCCCCGCCAATACCACACAATCGGCTTCCTTCAAGCTTTCCAGGCTAACAATCGAAGTTTTGGTACCAAACATCTCGCTCAATGCCGTCGTCGAAGGCGCGTGACACAAATCCGAGCAATCTGCCAGATTATTAGAACCCAACGTTCGCATCATTAATTGCAGTACAAACGCCGCCTCATTCGAGCCGCGCCCCGAACTATAAGAAGCCACCCGTTCGGGATCTAGTTTAAATGCCGCAGTCGCGATCGAGTAAATCTCATCCCAAGAAATCCTTTGAAAGTGCGAACTCCCCGCTCGTAAAATCACCGGAAAACTCAGTCTTCCCAATCGATCGGCTTCATAAGAAGTAAGCTGTTGTAATCTGGCGATCGGATTGGTATCGAAAAAATGCCCAGATACTGGCGGCTGAATTTCGGCGGTAATTGCCTCAACACTTTTCATGCAGCGTTGAAGCTTTTCACCGTCTTCATTAGTAAAGCCCCCTTTCTGTCCCCCCGTCCCCCAAGAGCAAGACAAACACGCACTATGGTGGAGTAAAGTCTGCCAAATTTTTGGCCCTTCTGGAGATAATGTATGCTCTGCCCAATACTTAATTATCGGCAGCCCCCCACCAATTTCTGGGGTATCCTCGTTAGTTTCGTTAAACGGCGGTTGGGATGGTGGGGTAGTTTTCATGCGTTACGACATGGTGTCTAATTTTTATTCAAAGTAGCATAAATTCCCGATCGAGCGGGTCTATCGATGGGTAGATGCCAACGCTTCCGATATTTCGATCTGTTCTGGTGTTTGCGGTTCCTCTATTGTTACAACTACTGAGGCTGGTACTAGTGTTTCCTCTAGTGAAGATTCTGGAATCGAGGCAATCGATTCTTCAATTGTTTCTGGATTCGAGATCGCCGATAGTGGTGCTGCGGTTGTTTCCACCGGAGCCGAGACAACCGATGGTGCTGGTGCTACGGTTACAGGGGTTGGAGGCGTAGCAGAAATTAAGTGGAAACTATCTTTATATTTCTGATAAATTGCCAAGCCTGGGACATTTTGACTAAATTCTGGCGGCAGATGATACTCTTTGGCATTATACTTCTGACGAACATTGACGATCGAATTATACTGAACCTCCCACTTTTTAAGTAGCAGTAAAAACTCCTGGAATTTTTGGTACGATGTCTCATGCCGAGACTTCAACCCGATGTATTGAAGCATTTTGCTGTAAGTTTCCGGGCGGTTAAATTTTTCATCAATACCCACGATCGGGCCAAGTTTTTCAAATATATTATATTTGACCATCACTAACAGCATCAATCCATCGAGATTTAATAAATCTTCCGAATCTAATAAATTAATAGTGTCTGAAATACTTCGTAAAGTTGAATAATCGTCGAGTTGATACTTTTTAAATAATAGAATTAACTTTAGCCCTAACGGATGTTCAGAAATTTTATTAACTTCGGAGGCATAAGCTTGTAATGCCAACTTCCCTTCCTCAGTTTTTAGCAGTGGCAACACTTCCTCTAGCTTTTGAGAAACCTGTGCCTGAAATACTAATGTCTCTATATCTTGGTTTAATAGTGAATTTACAAATTTATATAACTGTTGTTGAGTGCTACTACAATATCTCGATTCGGTACTATCGATCCTAGCAAAACTATTCTGAGTGGCGATCGCCACTTTCAGTAGCTCGATAACCTCATCTAAGTTAGCATATTCATCGATCGATCGAGCAATATAACTTTTAATCTTAAAAAATGTCATAAACTCGGTATTGCCGAATTTATCTGCATTCAAATTTTCCGCCTGATTGGTAATCTCAGCAAGTTTGTCAAACGTCCGGTGATGTAAAAATTTATCACTTTCTAATATTTGTGGCTTCTGAAACTTTTGACCGAAACTTGATAAAAATTTACTTTGTCTGAGCTTAGAGATTTTTTTGGAATTGAACAATAAAGATAAAATCGGGAAGATCGCAATACCACCGATAATAACCACAATCGCGATCGTGGCAGGAGTCGATAATACAAATGTATAAATACCTGCCGTTACCGCTGTTGAGCCTGCTGGTACTGGCGGTTGACTGGTATTAGCTGGCTGGCTAGAATTACTTGAATTGAGCGGATTGGCTTTCTGAATTTGCCGATTGGCATCCGCCGCAGTTGATTCGTGTGGTAGCTCTGGAGATTGAGATCGAGCGACTGTAGCGGTGAGTAGATTCGCTACCGATAATCCCCACACCAAGCAAAAAGACGGTTTTGGTAAATACTTAGACATGTTTCTGTTGATGACAAGATATCCTTTACATAGGTTACCCAGTCGCACTTAGAAAACTGCGATCTCTGATTATTCTTTCTCTGCGCTCTTCACGCGCCTCTGCGGTTTATTCGATCGGTTCATAATCACTAGTAATAATTACGATCGGAGATTTTTTTATAACCGCAGAGGCGCAGCGATTTGCGCTCGTCGGGGAACCCGACGGTTTACGAGCGATTCTCTTTCAGAGAGGCTCCGCCAACGAGACAGAGAACGCAGAGGGGATAAGGAAAAAGCTAATCTGTAGTCTTTGAGCGGAAAGGGATTAGGATTGTTATACCTAATTAGGATCGATTACCGCACCTTGCAGATCCACCTTCAACGGCTGTGCTTGCACCTGAACATTTTGTGCTTCCCAGGCTTGAGCCATCGCTGCTGCAACAGCTTGAGCGCGCTCTACACTTGCTAAAGCCAGCAAAGTTGGCCCCGCACCGCTGATAACCATTCCATAGCCGCCAGCGGCAATTACGGCTCGTTCTACGTCAGTATAACCAGGAATTAACTTTTGACGGTAGGGTTGGTGAATCCGATCGGCTAATGCCGCACTCAGCCAGTCAGGGTTCCCCGTTTCTAAACCCCGGATCGTTAAGCCTAAATGCGCCGTATTAAAAATCGCATCGGCGCGGCTATACTCATTCGGCAGCACGCTTCTGGCTTCTGCTGTCGAGAGTTCAAAATTGGGAATGGCAACTACAGGTACTACGCTATCGTGCCAAGGAATATCAGCGATCGCCCAACCAGTTGCCGCAGTAGCCGCCAGCCGACAGCCGCCAATGAGGGCGGGTACTACATTATCGGGGTGTCCTTCCATTTCGATCGCCAGTTGCATAATTTCACTTGGTGAGAGCGGACTTCCGGCTAAAATATTAGCACCCAATAAGCCGCCGACGATCGCCGTTGCCGAGCTACCCAATCCCCGCGCTAGCGGTACGCCAAGCTTAATTTCTAGCTGCATGACTGGGGGATCTCGATCGATTCGCTCGTATAATTTGAGAACGGCTTGATAGGCGAGGTTGCTAGCATCGGTATTGACTTTAGCTGCTTCTAACCCCTGCACGGCAATGACTAAATTTGCAGTGTCGATCGGGGTGAAGGTAAACTCGTTATACATGCTCAACGCAGCACCGATACAGTCAAAACCCGCTCCTAAATTGGCAGTGGTAGCGGGTACGCGAATCTTTGTCATGGGGAATAGGGAATAGGGTATGGGGGATAGGGCGCATCCCACTTTTAGATTTGGTTGACAGATCTCTATTGTGGGCTGGGCAACAATAATTATAAGTGAGACGGTTTATCGTGCCAGATGTAAATGAATGTCACAAAATGCAAAGTCTTTTAAATAGCCGCCCTAAATAATGTTGCAAATAGATTATAAATGCTAATGTATAGTCAGTCACAAAAAAGGTGAGGTAGTTACATTATCCCTAGTTGGATAATCATTTACTAAAGTTGACTCCTCGCTGTAGAGCAGTGTAGGTAGTTTAAGTCAACATAGTAAGTAAAATTCGCTACAGAGGAAACACGAGTTTCCACAATTTTTCTGCCTATCTCAACCTTAAACCTAATATCATATCCAGTGGGAGATGCTTATGAAGCTTGTGCTCCAGAGTAAGAACATCGAAATTACCGATGCCATCCGCGACTATGTAAATCAAAAAATCGAGAAGGCAGTGAGCCATTTCGATCAGATCGTGACCGGACTAGATGTTAATTTATCAGTTGCCAAAAATCCTCGAATTGCAGCATCGCAAGTAGCTGAAGTGACAATTTATGCCAATGGGGCAACAATTCGCGCCGAAGAAGCCAGCGAACATTTATATGCAAGTATCGATTTAGTTGCCGACAAAATTTCACGGCAATTACGCAAATATAAAGAGCGCAATTTCACGAAAAAAGATCGCACGGATTCAGCCAAAGAGCTGGGGGAAGAATTAGATTTAGAGTTACTAGATTATCATCTGACCGATAATCGATCGGCAACATTACCCGCAGAAGTAGTGCGGACAAAATACTTTGCCATGTCAGCATTGACGATCGAAGAAGCGATCGCACAATTGCAACTGGTAGATCACGATTTTTATATGTATCGCAGTGTCGAAACTGGAGAAGTAAACGTCGTTTATCGCCGCAAGCACGGCGGTTTTGGAGCGATCCAACCGCGTCCTACTGCGGCTGAAAATGGCAGTACCGCAAAGATCGCTGGAACTGTCTAGCTATAACGATCGGGTGAGTTTAATGAAGATGGGAGGATTTCAATGGAGATCCTCCCAATTTTTGTGCGATCGAACCTCACTCGGTCTGAGCTAAAATAGACATATTCATAAATCTGACCGTAATCGATTTGAACGATCGCGAGATCCAGCGAGAGTAACGATGAAAAGTGTCCATATGGGTTAATCGATCGAGGGAATTTGCAAATTTAGACGAGGTTATCTGGATTCACTAGTGCAAAATGTGAAGATATTTATTTATCGATCGATTTAGATGGTTGTTGCAGTTATCGCAACGCAATCGCCTGTTAGCTCATATCCCTAACCCCAGTCCCGACATGTCTTCTCAGCCGCCAAAAAAGACACTCCTCGCTCAAATTACCCAAGTCTTCAATCGGACGAAAGTTAATTTTACCCGGTTGGCACTCAAACCCAATGCGAGAGTGCCGAAACTACTGGTTCAAGATGCCGATGCGCCGCAGCCAGATATCTTTCCATTGTTAGGCGAGAAATACGTGTTGGGGCGTAGTTCTCAGGCTTGTGATATCGTAATTCGCAATGAAGTTGTCAGTCAAGTTCACCTCTCATTAAGCCGAGATCGCCAAAAGGGGACGACTTTTTTACTCAAAGACGAAGGCTCGACTAATGGCATTTATCGCGGCAAAAAGCGGGTCGATCGGATTACACTTAGAAACGGCGATACCTTCACCCTCGGCCCACCAGAACTTAAAGCCGCAGTCAAAATTACTTATCTCGATCCGCCGCCTGTCTACATGCGCGTGTTGCGGTATGGCTTGTACGGTACTGGCAGTATTTTAAGCCTATTAATACTCGCAATTCTGGCAGAATCGACCAAAATTAATGTCAATCCGCTGCCCGATGCCAATGGGCCAGTGATGGTATATGCTGAGGATTTAGAAGAACCATTGCGTCCGGCAAAAACAGGCGCACATAAAGATCTAGCCGATATTAGCAGTTTTTCTACTTACTTACCCAAAGCCCTAATTGCTTCGGAAGATAATCGTTTTTACTGGCATTTTGGCATCGATCCGTGGGGAGTAGGGCGGGCGATCGTCGTGGGTCGTCAAAAGGGTAAACTGACTCAGGGTGCGAGTACTTTAACTCAGCAGGTAGCCCGAAGTTTATTTCGATCGTACGTCGGGAGTGAAGACAATCTCCCCCGGAAAATGCGGGAAGCAGTCGTGGCTCTGAAATTAGAAGCCACATATAGTAAAGATAAAATTTTACTAACATATCTCAACCGCGTCTTTTTAGGCGAAGACGCACATGGCTTTGAAGATGCCGCCCAGCATTATTTAGGTAAATCCGCCCGCGATTTAACCCTACCAGATGCCGCCATGCTCGTGGGAATTTTACCGGGGCCGAATATTTTTAATCCTTGTGTTGAAGATAAACAAGGGCGCAGAGGGATGAAAGCCATCGAACGCCGGAATTTAGTCCTCAATCGGATGCTAGAAACCGGGGTAATTACCTCAGCCGAAGCCAGAGAAGCCCGGAGATCGCCGCTAAATTATCGCCAAGAAGCCTGTACCCCTAGCACCAGTACTAAGGCTCCCTATCTCTATACCTACGTTTTTCAAGAACTTCAGGAAATTTTAGGCACAGAAACAGCTAAAGAAGGTAATTTCGCGATCGAAACTGGATTAGACTTAAAAATGCAAGCCAAAGCCGAAGCCGCACTACGTCAAAATATCGCCTCGGCTGGTGGAACGTACCGCTTCTCGCAAGGTGGCATCGTCACGCTCGATAGCACCACTGGCATCGTCAAGGCGATGGTCGGCGGAGTAGACTATCAAAAAAGTCAATTCAACCGTGCCACAGGTGCCCAGCGGCAGCCCGGATCGACATTTAAGCTGTTTGGGTATGCCGCCGCGATCGAGGGCGGCAGATCGCCGGGAAAGACCTATTCCTGCGATCCAATCTCGTGGGATGGTAGAAGTTTCCCTGGCTGCAATCATGGCGCGTCGGGATTTACTAATATGTACGCGGGTTTCGCGCTCTCGGAAAATGCGATCGCCCTGAGAGTCGCACAGGATATCGGTTTAGCAGGTACGATCGCTACAGCCCAGAAAATGGGCATTAAATCGCCCCTTAAATCAGTTCCCGCCCTGATTTTGGGGCAGAGTGAAGTAAATATGCTAGAGATTACTGGAGCCTACAGTTCGGTTGCCAATCGCGGCATCTGGCACAAGCCGCGCGTTATCAAACGGGTGTACGATACGAGCAATTGCGATCTCAACCAACTTCGCAAATGTCGGGTTATGTACGATTATGCCAAGGATGCGCCCTCACAGCGAGTATTGAAGGCAACTACGGCAGATACGCTCACCAGTATGATGCGTGAGGTCATAACTAATGGTACTGGCAAAAATGCCGCGATCGGTCTCGGAGAAGTCGGGAAAACGGGAACTACCGATGATAATGTGGATCTATGGTTTATCGGTTTTATTCCCGATAAAAAAGTCATCACGGGTGTCTGGTTGGGGAATGACAATAATTCACCCACCAAAGGTAGCAGCGCACAAGCCGCTCAGTTATGGGGCAATTATATGGGTTCGGTGTTTAAATAATTTAAGTTGCTACCGATCGTGTAAATTAACTAATTATTTGTCCGTTTAATATATTATTGATGATGCGATCGGCTAATTATACTGAGTTAAATAAAAATGAATGACATTCAGCCGATCGATATTATCATTCTCTCTAACGCTCCAGGCGAAGTCACGACATGGGTGCGTCCCGTCGTTAGAGCGTTACGTGCCAAATTAGGTAACGATCGATCTCTCGTGCGAATTTCGGCTATGTTATCACCTTGTCCGAATGCGAGTGGTAAAGAAGTCCAGATTTTAACCAGCTATCCGGAGATCGATCGTGCCCAAGGTGCCGAGCATTTTACCAAGTTTTTAATATGGGGTAAAACTGCCGAAAATTGGGACTGGCGCGAACGGGGAATTGTAATTTTTCTGGGTGGAGATCAGTTTCCCCCTGTCGTAATCGGTAAACGGTTGGGTTATCAGACGGTGGTGTATGCCGAATGGACGGCAAGATGGCATAATTTAATCGATCGATTTGCCGTGATGAATGCCGCAGTCACTACTAAAGTTAAACCCAAATATCTCGATCGATTTACAGTAGTTGGCGACTTAATGGTGGAGACTCAAACTAGTCTCAATCCCAAATTAGTCGATCGCAATTCCGAGGCTATCACGATCGGATTACTACCCGGCTCTAAATCAGCAAAATTAGGCATGGGATTGCCACTAATGCTGGCGATCGCCGAACATATTCAAGCAGCTAATCCGCTGGTAAAATTTGCTATTCCCGTCGCGCCGACAATCGATCTGCAAACTTTAGCCAGTTATGCCGATCCTAGCAAAAATCCGATTATTGCCCTGGTGAATGGTGCCACCGCAACTCTAGAATTCGACGCACCCATTCCCTATCTTCAGACAGCCACCGGATTAAAAGTAGAATTGCATACCGAATTTCCGGCTTACGATTGGTTGAGTCAATGTACCCTATGTTTGACCACCATCGGGGCAAATACGGCAGAACTAGGCGGGTTAGGAGTACCAATGATAGTTTTAATCGCTTTGCAACAGATGGATGCCATGCGCGCCTGGGACGGGCTACCAGGGATCTTAGTTAATTTACCTTTAGTTGGTTCGCCGATCGCCAAAATCGTCAATACGATCGCCTATTGGAAGATGGGAAATTATAAATTTGCATGGCCAAATATTTGGGCTGGGAGAGAAATAGTTCCCGAATTAGTTGGTAATCTAGATGCCAAAACCGTCGCTGAATTTACGCTAGATTATCTCGAACACCCCGAAAAATTAGCCGCCATGCGATCGGATTTACGCCAAGTTCGTGGCGAAGCAGGTGCCGCCGATAAATTAGCTGCGATCGTGGCAGATTTAATCTATTCTCAGCGTTAAATCTATCTTCAAGCTTAATTATCCATTGAGCTACCGCTTTTTCAACTACTTTTTTCGTACAGATTACATTTTGCTTGGTTATTTCTATTTCATGCTGACATCTGGCATTATCATCATAATCCCGTAGCATTCGGGTCGCTCTAAAAACTAGTACTATTGCTAGTAGTAAAAACAGTAGTCCTATTTCATTTAAAGAAACTGTTGTCATCAGCACAAGAATTCCGATTACCAGTAATATTAATGATATTGCAGCAAAAAAATGTTGCTGACTACGAGCTGTTTTCAACCAAATCGGCGGGATGACAATTTTCATCGTTTCACC
>NZ_JANYJC010000381.1 GCF_025361915.1 Chamaesiphon sp. GL140_3_metabinner_50 | reverse complement strand
ACATTTAGGGATGCCATCGCCAAGACGATCGATAAGTAAGGTTTTTAGCAATCGGTTGTAACCATTGCTAAGAGGGTGTTTGAAAATCCGAAGAGAGGTATAAAATCATGCTGTGCGACGAACTATGCTGCTACTCGCCAGATTGCAGCAGGATTGAGCTATTACTCAAAGCCCCTGAAAATACATATTATGCCAGTAGTGACTGAGTTCGAGCCTGAGAATTACTGACTTGTGCCTGACTTGTTTTATCCCTACAGATACCGAGCGAGCCAACGTCGATCGAAGATCGAGGCATAGATTCGGTTATTGACGCTTAAAGATCCTTGTTTTTTAACTACCAGCCCTGACAAAAGTAATTCCCGTTCGATCGGACTATCATTAATATCTGCTACTTGCCGCTCCAAGATTTGCTGATAGAGTATGAGTAAGCCGATCGATCGCTTTTGAGGAGTCGATCGCGAATGGTTTTGAGATGTTCTGGCTCATCGTGAAATTCCCAATCATCGATGATTTGGGTCTGAACTAGTTGCTCGATCCAGGCGGCTTCACCGTTAGGGGGAATAGGCATGTGTGCTTTATAGAGATATCGATCGGCAGAACGCACTACATAGGTCGGCGCATCCATTGGCAAGCTCCCACCAAGTTGATAGTCAAAGGTCGTGGGTTCTCCACCACTGCGGAGTAGCTCGTTTTCAAATAGTAATTCCGCTTGAGTCGCCTTGAGAATGCCGAGTGTCTGCGAGAGTTCCTGAGTGCGCTGTACCACAACATTATTGAGATTTTGCTCGCGCATCGCCACCTCATCAGCCATATTTTGAAATGCTCTGGCGAGTTGTCCTGGCTCATCAATCCGCCGTGCTACTTTAAGCAAAGCCGGAGTATTAAAAGTTGCCGATTGTGCCACTGTCATCGGTTCGGTGCCAAAAAACTGCTGGGCGATCTCCGTCAGTCACAAGTCAGTTGTCTTTAGATGCTAACTCAGCCATTCTCAGGTTTTAACTCAGTTATCAGTAGACTTTAATGAATATATCGGGTTCAAACAACTCGTTCCAATCGACAGTAACCAATCGAGATTAAAAGTATACAAATCATGCTTAACTTCAACTAAAAACTGACTACCTTAGCCCTTTTAGCAGTGGCTTCAGTTAGCGGCAGTATGTTCGCAGTATCAACTGTATCTGCTCGATCGAATAGTGTTAAAGATGTGACCCTGTTTAGTAACGGTAACAGTAATACAAATATACTAATTACCTGATTGAGATGCCCCCAGTGCATAAAAGATTGAAGTCAAACGTGTCACTCAATATCGAACAGTAAGGAAAGTTAATTATGTTAGGTTCCAATCTTCAAACCAAGCCTTCTACCTCTCGTTCAACTGCTCGGATGAGTCCGAAAGTGAGTAGCCGTAAGCAAACTAACTTCGAGAGTCCAGTTGCGAATAAATATTTAAGCGGATTAAATTCGGGAATTTTAACTACCGTTGGGAATACACCCTTAATTAAGTTAGCCAAAGTTTTCAAGGATGTCGATTTTCAGATTTTTGCTAAATTAGAAATGTTTAATCCTGGTGGTAGCGTCAAGGATCGTCCAGCCGTAAATATGCTCAAAAATGCCTTTGCTGATGGACAGATCGAGCCAGGATATACGATCGTCGAATCGAGTTCGGGGAATTTAGGGATTGGGCTAGCACAAGCCTGTTTGGTGCTCGGTTTACACCTAATTTGTGTGGTAGATCCCAAAACTACCAGTCAGAATATCAAGATTTTAGAAGCTTATGGCGCGACAGTTGATGTAGTCACCGAACCAGATCCCGCGACTGGTGATTTTCTGCCCGCTCGCATCAATCGCGTCAAATCATTACTCGATTCCATTCCTAAAAGCTTCTGGTGTCAGCAGTACGCGAATATGAATAATGTCCGCGCTCATCATCAAACAATGCATGAAATTGCCACTGCACTGGATGGGAAATTGGATTATTTATTCTGCTCGACTGGTACTTGCGGTACCCTCCGTGGTTGCTCGGAATATATCAAGAGTCACAATCTCACCACCAAAATTATTGCTGTTGATGCGAAGGGAAGTGTGATTTTTGGTGACAAACGCGGTAAACGGTTGATTCCTGGGCATGGTGCGGCACGGGTGCCAGAGCTGTTTCAACCAGGTTTGGAGGATATGTGCGTCCATGTATCTGACTGGGATTGTATTGTCGGCTGTCATCATTTGCTCAAGAGTGAAGCGATTTTGGCTGGTGGTTCGTCGGGTGCGGTGATAGCGGCGATCGCTAAAAAACGTTTTGAAATCCCTAGTGGTGCTAATTGTGCGGCGATTTTATGCGATCGCGGCGAACGTTATCTAGACACTATTTATACAGATAGTTGGGTGAAGGAACACTTTGGGAATGCTCAATTACACGCGCTCAATTAAGGAAGATCTATCGGGTGCGTTATTATGGTAGATTGACACACCAGCTTTAATTTTAAAATCTCAAAATGAATAAAACCGATGTACAAAATACTGATATTTATTGCTTCACTAGGTTTAATTACGACGATTTTTAATATTAGCAACTATGCAAATGCTCGTGATGCTGACGGTGCGTTCCCTCATGTAGACAGCAAATTTGAGTTTCCGCAGCATCGCTGGGCAAAAGTCCGCCAGACTATTCAAATTCATGTTCCTCGCAATAGTCAAGCTTTAGAAAATCTCCGCATTGCTGTGCCCAATAATATTAATTTTCAAATTAGTAAGATTGAAATTACTAGTGGAGATCGACCAATTCTAGCCGCAATTTCTCGGAAAGGTCAAGAATTGCAAGTTAACTTCGATCGACCAATTTCTCCCGATACTCAGTTCAGGATTGATTTTAATAGTGTAGAGCGAAATATGCAGCCGCAATTAGCTGTTTATTATCTTTATGGCAAAACTGTCGATAGGATAGATGGATTCCTTGGGGAAGCTTATTTTCCTCAATAATGATATTTGACAATAAAACAACTTTTCCCTGTAGGAGAATGATGATGAATTACGATGACATTTTACTATTAAAAGGTAACGATATTGCGACCTTATTTCAGGATCGCGACCGCGAGATTTTGGCAGCAGTTAAATTAGCTTATCAAATCCATGCCACAGGCGATAGTTGTTTGCCACATTCGAGTTTTGTGCGATTCCCAGATAACGATCGAGATCGGATCATTGCTTTACCCGCTTATATCGGCGGTGACATAGATACAGCGGGAATTAAATGGATTGCTTCTTTTCCAGGTAATTTGAAATTGGGGATGGAACGAGCTTCGGCGACGCTGATGCTCAATTCGACTCAAACTGGGCATACTAAAGCAATTATGGAAAGCTCGATTATTAGTGCCAAGCGGACGGCGGCTAGTGCGGCAATCGGCGCGGAACAGTTGAAAGGTTCGCAAAAATTAACTACATTAGGATTAATTGGTACTGGGTTAATTAACTTTGAAATCGTGCGCTTTTTATTAAGTACTTGTCCTGAAATTGAAACTGTACTGGTTTACGATCTCGATCGCGATCGCGCCGAGCAATTTCGGCAAAAGTGCCACCAATTATCCGATCGGTTAAAAATTAAAATTGCGACGGAATCAAGTACTATTTTTCAGGAATCATCGTTAATTTCTTTTGCAACTACGGCAACTAAGCCCCACATCTCCGATCTTTCCCAGTGTCGATCGGGTACAATTATTTTACATGTTTCTCTGCGAGACTTGTCGCCAGAAATTATTTTATCAGCGGATAATATTGTTGATGATGTGGATCATGTGACTCGCGCTCAAACATCGATTCATCTTGCGGAACAACAAGTCGGAAACCGTGATTTTATTCGGACTACTTTGGGTGATATTTTAAATGGGGCTGCACCTGCTGATGGTGGTGAAAATAAAATTGCCATTTTTAGCCCCTTTGGATTGGGCGTACTCGATCTAGCATTAGGAGAGTTAGCTTATAAATTAGCGATCGAACAAAATATCGGCGATACAATTACATCATTTTTGCCTACTTCTTGGTTAGAACGATCTGAATCTGGAGTGTCCATCTAATGAAAGAATCAACCTTGTCAAGTTTGGGAAATACCGATCGACAGCTCCTGAATGAGTGGAATAATACTCAAGCTGACTATCCATTAACAGAGTGTTTTCCGCAGTTATTCGAGCAGCAGGTAGCCCGCACGCCAAATGCAGTGGCTGTCATATCTAACCAGCACCAATTAACTTATCATCAGTTAAATGTCCGTGCGAATCGCTGGGCGAGACATTTAGTTGAAGTGGGTGTGGGTGCAGAACAAATTGTCGGTTTGATGGGCGATCGGAATATCGATTTTCTCACGGCAATGTTGGCGATCTTTAAAGCAGGTGGGGCATATTTACCACTCAATCCCGCACATCCAGCCGCACGAAATCAACAGGTATTAGCTCAAAGTCAAGTAACGTTAGTATTAGCATCCCAAAATTGCCGAGGGATGCTTGCGCCGCTGGTGTCACAACTAGCCAGTCAACCACAATTGTTAGATCTCGAAGATTTAGATCGATTGGAATATAGCAGCGATAATTTAGTCGCTCGGTGTTGCCCAGATAATTTAGCTTATGTAATTTATACTTCTGGTTCGACGGGGACTCCCAAAGGAGCGATGCTCGAACAGCGGGGAATGGTAAATCATTTATATGCCAAAATTACCGATCTAAATTTACAGGCTGACGATATTGTCGCCCAAACAGCATCCCAAACTTTTGATATTAGTATTTGGCAATTTTTGGTGGCATTGTTAGTGGGCGGGAAAGTAGAAATTATCGACTCTGAACTTGCCACAGATCCGACTCAACTACTCGGATATATTCAGGCGCGGCAGATTTCAATTCTAGAGATCGTTCCCTCATTATTGCGGGCTATGCTGCAACAAATTGAAGTCGGGGGAATCGAACATCAACTTCCAAATTTGCGGTGGTTGTTGCTCACTGGCGAACCCTTACCACCCCAATTAGCGCGGGGCTGGTTAGCACATTATCCAGCTATTCCGCTGTTGAATGCTTATGGGCCGACAGAATGTTCTGATGATGTTACTCATTATCCGATCGAACATCCCCCAGCACCAGAAATTGTCAATCTGCCGATCGGTAAAGCGGTAGGCAATACCCAATTATATATCCTCGATTCGCAGTTGCAGATCTTACCGATCGGTGTAGCTGGGGAATTATATGTAGGCGGTGCGGGGGTAGGGCGCGGCTATCTAAATAATCCCCAACTAACTGCAAAGGCATTTATTGAAAATCCATTTAATCCGAAAGATTCACCTCGGCTGTATAAAACTGGTGATAAAGCGCGATATCTTCCCGATGGAAATATTGAATTTTTAGGGCGCATCGATTATCAGGTAAAGATTCGCGGCAATCGGATTGAGTTGGGCGAAATTGAGCTGGTATTGAGTCAGCATCCCCAAGTACGGGAAGTGGTATTAATTGCTAGAGAAGATCGCCCAGGGGATTTATATTTAGCTGCTTATCTGGTGATTAATCCAACAGTTCTCGAAGGCGATGATGCGGTGGTTGAGCGTAGCCTTGCGTTTGGCAATAACCAGCGGATCGAGACTGGTGAATTGCGCGATTTCTTGAAACAGAAGTTGCCTGACTACATGGTACCAGGCGCATTTGTTTATCTCCCCTCGCTGCCGCTGACTCCGAATGGGAAAATCGATCGCAAGGCTCTCCCCATGCCGGATCTGGATTTGAGTTCATCGATCGATTTCGCGCCGCCGACTACGCCCACCCAGTCAATTCTCGCCGCTTTGTGGGCGGAAATTCTCCATCTGCCTCAAGTGGGCATTCATGACAATTTCTTTGAGTTGGGGGGACATTCCCTGTTAGCGACACAGGTTATTATCCGGTTGCGCCCGTTGTTTGGGGTAGAATTGCCGTTGCGCCGCTTGTTTGAGTTGCCGACGATATTTTTATTGAGTGAGTCAATTGAGGCTAGTCAGGGGTCTAATTTAGCCCAAACTGCTGCAATCGTACCAGTCGATCGCACCCAGCCGCTACCACTTTCCTTCGCCCAATCGCGGTTGTGGTTCCTAGATCGGTTAGAAGGGGGCAGTGCTACTTATAATATGCCCGAACCGCTTCAATTGAATGGCGATCTCGATCCGGCGGCGTTGGCAGTGGCTATTAATCAGATCGTCGCGCGACATGAAATCCTGCGAACTAGCTTTCAAATGCTTGATGGCGATCCAATCCAGGTAATTAGCCCGCATTGCCAAATTCCCCTGCCCTCGATTGACTTACAGCAGTTAGAGGGTGCAGCACAGTCTAGCCGATTGCAGTCTCTAGCGATCGAGCAATCACAGCAACCCTTCGATCTTGCGGTGCCGCCGCTGCTCCGTGTCACATTGGTACGGTTGGGGTTAGAATCCCACGTATTACTCGTGACTATCCATCATATTATTGCTGATGGTTGGTCGATGGGGATATTTATCGATGAATTGTCGGCACTATATCAGGCTGCCCAGAGCGGCATTCCCGCCCAATTACCAGCGTTAGCGATTCAATATGCCGACTTTGCCCTGTGGCAACGGCAATGGTTGACAGCGGATGTGCTACAACATCAGGTCGATTACTGGCGGCAACAATTAGCAGATCTACCACCGTTACTGGAATTGCCGACCGATCGATCGCGCCCATCGATGCAGACATTTTGCGGTAGTACTACATCATTTGAGATCGATCGCGAGTCCACTCAGCAACTAAAACTCCTGAGTCAAGGTGCAGGTGGGACGCTATTTATGACCCTACTGGCTGCATTTGCGACATTACTATCGCGGTATAGCCGTCAGGAAGAGATCGCGATCGGTTCGCCGATCGCCAATCGCAATCAGAGTGGGATCGAATCCTCGATCGGCTTTTTTGTCAATACTTTAGTTTTGCATACCAAACTCGGTGGTAATCCTACTTTTGTCGAGCTATTAGCACGAGTGCGGGAAATGACTTTAGGAGCTTACGAACATCAGGATCTCCCGTTTGAGAAACTGGTAGAAGAGCTTCAGCCAGAGCGTTCTCTTAGTTATACGCCTCTATTTCAGGTGATGTTCGTCTTGCAAAATGCGCCTCTGAGTAAACTGGAACTACCAGATCTGACGATCGAACCCTTCAAATTGGATCTAGTCTCCGCGAGATTCGATCTGACATTGCAAATGACTGAAACAGCGGGGGGACTGACTGGGGAACTGATTTACAATCAGGACTTATTTGATGCGGCGACGATCGATCGGATGGCTGGACATTTCCAGATTTTACTCGCAGGGATTATTGCTAATGCCCATCAGCCCATCGCCCAATTACCGCTGATTGGGAGTGCCGAGCAGCAGCAATTACTCATCGACTGGAATGATACCCACACCGATTATCCCGCCGATAAGTGCATCCATCAATTAGTTGAAGCACAGGTAGCCAAGACTCCAAATGCGATCGCCGTGCAATTTGAAAGTACCCAACTAACTTACCGTGAATTAAACGATCGATCGAATCAACTGGCACACTATCTCCAAACATTGGGAGTGAAACCAGAGGTACTAGTTGGTATCTGTGTCGAACGTTCTTGCGAGATGATAATTGGACTCTTGGGCATTCTCAAAGCTGGTGGTGCTTATGTGCCTCTAGATCCTGCCTATCCCACCGACAGACTGAGTTTCATGCTGGCGGATGCCCAGGTAGCGGTGCTGTTGACACAACAAAAGTTGTTGGCAAGTCTACCCGCTGTGAATGTGCCGACGATTGAGTTAGATAACTGGGACAATTTCAAGGGCGAATCTACCGCCAATCCCAC
>NZ_JANYJC010000294.1 GCF_025361915.1 Chamaesiphon sp. GL140_3_metabinner_50 | reverse complement strand
AATCTGACTTTGCAATTATCACAGATGAAACGCAAGACTTATTTGCAGAAATTACCCCAATTCAACCCAGCAATCTGCTATCACTCATACTCAAAGATCAAATTCCGTTAGCTAGTGCGATTAATACCGAGAAAGCACGATCGGAACTAGTCATTATGCCAATTCTCATGGAAGTTCGACGATCGCTTAACAACCAAATTTCGATCTTCTCTGGCAGCAGCTTTGAAGTCGATCCCAGTCAAGGTTTAGATGGACGTTGTGATTTTATTTTGAGTCGATCGCCAGAACAGTATTATATTGCTAGCCCTGTGCTGACGATCGTCGAAGCCAAAAATGAAAGTATTCCTAGTGGATTAGGACAATGTATCGCTACGATGTTTGCCGCCCGTTTATTCAATCAAAAAGAAGGCAATCCAACCGAGACTTTATATGGTGCAGTTACCACTGGAACGGATTGGAAGTTTTTAAAACTACAAGGAAAAGTTGCCTTTATCGATTCTAATGATTACTATATCAAAGAAATCGACAAAATCTTAGCAATTTTATCTAGCAACGCAACTTAGATAAAGAATGGACATCGATCTCTCTGAATTTAAAAGATGAAACAACAATTTAAAACTTTTGATTATATTGAAGATGCTTATAAAATCCTTCAAGATTTAAACGCATCGCCTCATTTGATTCAGCATGTAAAATTAGTTGCTGAAGCAGCCGAAATCTTAATTTTACAATTTCAACAAATTAATCTTTCCTTCGATCCAGAATGGGTTAGGCTAGGCGTTGCTTTTCATGATATTGGTAAAACATTATATCCAATCGAACTAATCGAGCGCGGAAATAAGCATGAATCAGCAGGCGAACAGTTGTTACTCAATCGGGGAATAGATCCAAAAATTGCTCGGTGTTGTCGCTCTCATGGACAATGGGATCGAATAGAATGTAGCTTTGAAGAATTAGTTATCGCGCTGGCAGATTGCTTATGGAAAGGAAAGCGCAATGTCGAACTCGAACATCTCACTATCTCCAAAGCAGCCCAAATATTGCGCCAGGATTACTGGGATGTATTTGTTAAACTAGACGATCGATTTGAGGAAATCGCACGCGGCGGAGATCTAAGATTGTCGAGATCGAGACTCTAGTAAAAATAGAATATGTAACCTGAACTGGGAACTCAATTGAAAGATTTACAAACTTGAAAGGTGGCACTGATAATGACGATGATTCAACTACAAGAAAAACTGATAACTAATAGTTGGACAAAAACTGATTGGGATATATATATAAGTACGATCGAATCTCCCGAATACGAACAACATCAAGGCTATTATTATGATGGCTACATGAGGATTGAGGATATGCCAACAGGTGCCGACCATGCTAGTGACAATGGGCTTATTTATTTAGCTGTCACACTATTCTGTATGGCAAAAGGAATTTCGGTTCAAGGTTTGATAAATTGTAGCTATCGGAAAGTTGAAGTTAGAGAGTGTCAACCAGATATCTCCTTCTATATTGGCGACATAGCTCACTTAGCACCTAAAGGTAAATCAGTCGTTAATTTAAACGAACAAGCTATTCCCAACCTAGTTGTAGAAATTTCCAACACTACTATTAATGACGATCTCGGTGCGAAACGTTTCTTATACGAAGAGATGGGCGTTGCAGAATATTGGATCGTAGATGTCCAAAATACTCTAATTTATGCGTTTGAAATAATCGATCGAGGTAGCCGCAGAATCGATACTTCTTTAGTATTGCCAGAACTATCGATCGCGACTATCACCGAAGCATTAAATCGGAGTAAAGAAACAGACCAAGCTCAAGTCGGGCAATGGTTGATGAGTCAATTTCAGGGATAATAACTAAGCTAAACATCAGGAAAGAACAGTGTCACAACGTCAAAATATCTCCACCGGATCGAAATGGGAACCAATCTTGGGTTACTCCCGCGCCGTCAAAATCGGTAATACCATCCACGTCGCTGGCACTACAGCATCAAATACCGCAGGCGAATTAGTCGGCATCGGCGATGTATATGCCCAAACTAAACAAATCATCCTCAACATCGAATCCGCCCTCCAACAAGCCGGAGCCAGCCTCTCAGATGTCGTTCGTACTCGCATCTACTGTACCAATATCGATGAGTGGGAACTGATTGGCAAAGCCCACGGCGAATTCTTCAGCGAAATCCGCCCCGCGATGGCATTGGTAGAAGTCAGCCGTCTGATCGCTCCCGATATTTTAGTGGAAATCGAAGCTGAGGCGATCGTGCAAGATTAGTTATCAGCGCAGATCTACCCACCCCGTCGCTACGCGCCACCCCTCCCAGGAGGGGACTTTAAAGCCACGGTGCCCCACTAGTTCTACTAAATACTAGAACGAAGCCAAACCCTCTCCACGTCTTACCTTCTTTACAAATCCCCTCCAAGGAGGGGTGCCCAAAGGGCGGGGTGGGTAGATCTCCGCCGCAAGCCAACAACCTACAATAACCACATGAATTCCCAAATCTCGACTATCTCCGGTACCGCTATCCCCCTCACTGGCAACGACATCGATACCGATCGCATTATCCCCGCCCGATTCCTCCGCTGCGTCACCTTCGACGGCTTGGGTGCTAGTGTATTTGAAGACGATCGCATTCAACTCAAAGGCGAACACCCTTTTGATTTACCCCAGTTTCAAGGTGCAAACATTTTAGTTGTAAATAGTAACTTCGGCTGCGGTTCTAGTCGCGAACACGCACCTCAAGCTTTAGCTAAATGGGGGATTAAATTAGTTATTGGGGAAAGCTTCTCGGAAATCTTTTTCGGTAACTGCGTGGCGATGGGTATCCCATGCCTTACCGCCGATGCTGCCACTACCACTCGTCTGCAAGAGATTTTGCGGGGCAACCCCAACACCTCAGTTACCGTCGATCTGAACGCCCTACAGGTACAGTGTGGTGACTTTTCTGCGCCAGTCTCGATCGGCGAAGGCTCCCGCCAGCAATTAACTAATGGGACATGGGATGCCTGCGGACAATTAGTCGCCAATCTCAGCCAAACCAAAGTCACCGCAGCAAAGTTACCTTACGTTGCTTGGTGAACGGTATAGAGCTGTAGGTTGGGTTGAAGCTCAAGCGAAACCCAACATCCACACATTCAATTGACGGGTTCGTTGGGTCTCGTGCCTATTCCCTATTCCCTATCCCCTAAGTAGGTAATTGCCAGCGTTCCGACTCGACATGAGCGATCGCAAATGAGTTACCACAGCCGCAAACGGTTGTGGCGAGAGGGTTTTCAAATCGAAAGCCCCCGCCCATAAGATCTTCGGAATAATCTAGTTTCAGATGCTCTAAATATGCTAGCTGATGAAGATCGATCGACACCGGAATGCCATTCACGTTGTAAGGTAGATCGTTGTCATCGTCCTCGTTGGAGTTTACCAGATCGACCGTATAGTAAAAATCTTTGCAGCCACCACGAGCAAAACCGATCCGAAATCGACGATCGGTTTGGGCGCGTACTGTCTGCATTCTTTGGATCTCGGCAACTGCCGCTTCGCTAATTTCAATCATAATTAACTCGATCTCATCCTTTCAAAACCTTACTTACTCCCGCATTAGATCGGGTATTAATCTATAGTGGCGATCGTCGAAAAACTTCTAGCCGCTATTTCTGGCATAGTCATCTTCAAACCGGACGATATCATCTTCGCCTAAATACTCGCCATTTTGGACTTCGATAATTACCAAGGGGATGACACCAGGATTTTCCAGGCGATGCTTAGTACAGGCGGGAACGTAGGTAGATTGGTTGCTGTGGAGGATTTCTTCACGATCGTCGCAAGTTACCATTGCCGTACCACAGACAACGATCCAGTGTTCGCTCCGATGGTAATGCATTTGGAGACTGAGCCGATGTCCTGGTTTTACTTCAATTCGTTTAATTTTGTGTCCTCTGCCTTCTTCGAGGATGGTAAAAGAACCCCAAGGGCGTAATTCTGTTGCGGCAACAGTACTTGTCGGCATTGTTGGAGTAGGCGTGAGATTGGGTGTTTTAGTTTGAGTCATAAATTGGGAAGTAATGAGTCGAGCCTGGTATGTCTTGAAGTTTACCAGTCAGCCAATAACCACTCTATCAACATCGGTAGATCTTCGGAATCGTTAAATATACCGATAATGACACGCGAATAACTACACTTACATAATTACTTTACAAAGTACCATTATTGCCGCGATCGTACCATGTTTGTCACGATCGTTCTGTCTCTAGCGATCGAATGACTACATCTTAGCTAATCTCTAGTGCAGACTGTGAGATTTGGTATCATTTAGCTTCAATGGCAAACAGCAATTTTAAGGTGGTGTGGGTGAGAGAGTTATTAGGTGGGGAAATATTGGGTGCTGTTGCGCTGGGCTTGTTATTGTGTCAAGGATCGGCTAGTTTAATTTTGCTGTCGCGATTAATCAAGGGAGCGGTGCGTCGTCCGCCGTTGACACCACAAACCTCGATGCTCTGTCGATCTGGGAGTGTCAGCGTGGTGGTACCGACACTGAATGAGGTCGATCGAATTGCGCCGTGTTTGCTAGGATTGAGCCAGCAAGGCGAGGAAGTGCGGGAAATCACGATCGTCGATAGCAATTCTCAAGATGGGACGCGGGAGCTGGTTAAAGAGGCGGCTAAGGCTGACTCGCGCTTTAATTTAATGACTGACGATCCGTTACCTGCTGGTTGGGTGGGTCGTCCGTGGGCGTTACATTCTGGATTTTTAGGTAGTTCGGTTGAGAGTGAGTGGATTTTGGGTGTCGATGCCGATACTGAGCCTCAGCCGGGATTGGTGAATAGTTTAGTTGCGGCGGCGATCGAGGAGGGTTACGATTTGGTGTCATTATCACCACAGTTTATCCTCTCCGATTTGGGGGAGTGGTGGCTGCAACCTGCGCTGTTAATGACGTTGTTGTATCGGTTTGATTCGGCTGGGGTGAGGGGACAGTCGCCCGATTTGGTGATGGCAAACGGGCAATGTTTTTTGTGTCGGCGATCGGTATTATTACAATTGGGGGGTTATACTAGCGCGGCGAGTTCGTTTTGCGATGATGTAACTTTGGCGCGAAATGCTGCCCGACAAGGATATAAAGTAGGATTTTTGGATGGGGCGAAAGTAATTCGGGTGCGGATGTATGCGGGGATGGCGGAAACGTGGCGAGAATGGGGACGCTCTCTCGATCTCAAGGATGCGACGACACCGCCACAATTGTGGAGCGATTTGGCTTTATTATTACTAGTACAAGGTTTACCGATTCCCCTGACGATCGCGTTTTGGAGTTTAGGATCGTGGGAAAATTCGGTTTTAACTTTACAACTAGCGATCGGTCTGAATCTGTTTCTAGTCGCAATTCGGTTTGCTCTATTACTGGCAATTTATCCTTCTTATTATCGCCCAGGGTTTTCGGTGGCGGCGTTGGGATTTTGGTTATCGCCATTTGCCGATCCTGTTGCTGTTTTAAGAATCTTTCTATCGGCTTTCCAGCAGCCAAAACAGTGGCGGGGTAGAGTTTATTAATTTATTCGCTAATTGAGACTCGCCTGGATTTTTGAGGGATAGCTCTAAAAATATCGATCGAGCGCAACTTGCCATAAATTTAGTCGCACTCGATCGATAAAATTGTTCTAAATAAAATTATTCTGCTGGCTCGATCGTACTCCGCAAGCCATGACTTTTAAGAACATCGCAATAGTGTTCGGCATGTTCTTGATTGCAGACGATCACTAATGCCATTTCGTTTTTATGTGCTTCCATCATCACGCTAATTGCACTAGTTTCTGACATATTAGGAATCGTAGTTACCAACACCTGGACTACGTGTTCCATGCTATTAAAATCGTCATTGTGAAGCAGCACGCGGTAATTGGGCGCGAGCTTACGAGATGTCGAACGCTTCTCGATGGTTTCAACAGACACGTTTTCACTTCCTCTTTTACTAAAAATAGACAACTCTTTTTATTATGCCGCAACCAGAGTGAGATTTGCTAGCACTGAATGAAATCCCTAAAATAGTCACTATTGCGACATAATTTTCCCCACGGCTAATTTATCCCATGACTACCACCACACCGCTAATTTCAACTCAACCAATTCCCGGTCAATTTTGGCAGTGGCGAGGAGAGCAGATTTATTATGTTACAGCGGGAGAATCTAAAGCTAACCGTCCCCCATTACTACTAATTCATGGCTTTGGGGCATCGACAGATCATTGGCGTAAAAATATCTCCGAACTCAGCCAGGAGTTTCAGGTGTGGGCGATCGATCTGTTAGGTTTCGGACGAGCGGCAAAGCCAGCTTGGACGTATAGTGCCGATTTGTGGCGGACTCAGATTCATGATTTTATCACTGAAGTTATCGGTCAGCCTGTGGTAGTTGCGGGTAATTCGCTGGGTGGGTATACGGCTTTGTGTGTCGCCGCCGAGCATCCCGAATCTGTTGCTGGGACGATTTTAATCAATAGTGCGGGGCCTTTTACTAGTAGCACGCATCCCAAAGAGCCAAATATCTTTCAAAAAGCTGTCGGTCAGATTTTAACTGGCTTTTTACGTCACCCGATCGGGAATTCGTTACTTTACAAATTTGTGCAACGCAAATCGTTTATTCGTAATACGCTCAAAAAGGTCTATGTAGACCAAAGTGCAGTCACCGAGCAGCTAATTGATGAAATTTATCGTCCTTCATGCGATCGGGGTGCGCCGCAAGTATTCGCCTCGGTATTTACCAACCAGCAAGGTGAAAAGGTCGATGTGTTGTTGGGTACAATGCGCTGTCCGCTGCTGATGCTCTGGGGTGAGGGCGATCCGTGGATCGATGCCCGATCGCGTAATGAGAAGTTTCGGGAGTATTATCCGCAGTTACAGGCATATTATCTCGATGCTGGACACTGTCCCCACGATGAAATTCCGACTCAGGTAAATGCGATCGTGCATAATTGGGTGAAAGAATACTGTCGCGCTGTAGTTTAAAGTAACGCTAGAAACCCGACTTCTTCAAGAAGTCGGTTTCTGTCTCCACCTGCTCAATCTGCGAAGTCCAATATTTAGCCGTTTACAGTATGGATCGATCGTGACTATGAGGTGAGATTTCGATCGATCTAAATTATGAATGAGGATTGAGGGAATATTTTTAGTAGCCGTAAACACAGAATATTCAAAGTAAAATCGGTACCTTGCAGATCCATCATAAATCTGACTCGATCGATACACTTCTTAATACACTCACCTCTATCTCGTAATTTATGACTGACTCAACCAAAACACTCTGCCCCTATTGCGGTGTCGGCTGTGGGTTAGAAGCTTCACCTCCCGCCCAGCCTGGGAAATCAGTTCATCGGGATAGTAGTGGTGTGCCGATTTGGAAGGTAATGGGCGATCGATCGCACCCTTCGAGTCAGGGGATGGTGTGTGTAAAGGGGGCGACGATTAGTGAGTCGCTGTATAAGGATCGGTTGACATACCCAATGGTGCGGGATAGTCTCGACCAACCTTTTAAACGGGCGACGTGGGCAGAAGCCTATACTCGGATTGTCGATCGGATCGAGACAGTACTGGATACTCAAGGTGCCGATGGCATCTGCATGTATGGTTCGGGACAATTTCAGACCGAAGATTACTATACCGCCCAAAAACTTTTAAAAGGTTGTTTGGGGACGAATAATTTTGATGCCAATTCCAGACTGTGCATGTCTTCGGCGGTATCGGGTTACATTCAAAGTTTTGGTGCCGATGGCCCGCCCTGCTGCTACGATGACATCGAGAAGACCGATTTTGCCTTCCTAATTGGGACGAACACCGCCGAGTGTCACCCGATTATTTTCAATCGCCTGCGGAAATACCATAAGCAACACGATCGAGTCAAAATGGTGGTAGTCGATCCGCGTCGGACTGCTACCGCCGAAGCCGCAGATTTACATCTGGCAATTACCCCCGGTACCGATATCGACTTATTAAACGGGATTGGATATCTACTCCTGCGTGCGGGTAAAGCCGACCAACAATTTATCGAATCTTGCACCAGCAACTTCGCCGCTTTCGCTGAGGTGGTGCAGCAGTATACCCCCGAAATCGTCGCGGCTAAATGCGGCATTTCTCAAGCAGATCTCGAAAAAACTGCTAAATGGTGGGGTGCAGCTAATAATGTCCTCTCCTTCTGGTCGATGGGTGTCAACCAATCTAGCGAAGGTACCGCCAAAGTCCGCCATATTATTAACCTCCATCTGATGACCGGACAGATTGGTAGACCGGGCGCGGGGCCATTTTCCCTCACCGGACAACCCAATGCAATGGGCGGACGAGAAGCAGGCGGACTGGCGCATATCCTTCCTGGCTATCGCTTAGTCAAAAACCCCGCCCAACGTGCCGAAATCGAGCAGCTCTGGAATCTACCTGCCGGGAGAATCTCCCCCCACACGGGTAAAACTGCCTGGGAGATGATCACAGGCATGGAAACCGAATCGGTGGGCTTGCTGTGGGTTGTAGCCACCAATCCGGCGGTAAGTATGCCAGACATCGAGCGTACCAAAGCAGCTTTACTAAAATCGCCCTTTACCATCCATCAGGATGCCTACTATCCGACCGAAACCGCTCACTATGCCCACGTCCTACTGCCCGCATCCCAATGGAGCGAAAAAACGGGTGTCATGACCAATTCCGAGCGGACGGTAACCCTATGCCCCGCCTTTAGAAGTCCACCGGGCGAAGCCAAAGCCGATTGGGAAATATTCGCCGAAGTCGGTCGCCGACTGGGATTTAAAGAGCAATTTTGGTTTAATAACAGTGCCGATGTTTACGCCGAATTTACCAAACTCAGCCAAGGTCGCCCCTGCGATGTCACCGGATTGAGCCACCAATATCTCAAAGATAACGGCCCCACCCAATGGCCGCACCCGACGGGCTGCACGACTAAATACGGCAAACGGCTCTATACCGATCTTCAATTCCACCATCCCGACAAACGCGCCAAATTTGCCGCCTGCCACTCCAAAGGACTCGCCGAACCCCCCGACCCAGAATATCCGTTCGTCCTGACTACCGGGCGATTATACGGTCACTGGCACACCATGACCCGCACCGGACGCATCCCCAAAATTCAACAACTGCACCCCGCACCCTTTATCGAAATCCATCCCCGCGATGCGGCAAGATTACAGATCGAAAATGGGGAAATGGTCGAAATTCGATCGCGGCGCGGTACGGGCAGATTTCCCGCATTAGTCACCGCCGCCATCAATCGCGGTACCGTCTTCGTCCCGATGCACTGGGGCGCACTCTGGGCTAAAGATGCCGAGGCAAATCTATTTACACACGATGCCGCTTGCCCCGATTCATTACAGCCAGAACTCAAGGCTTGTGCAGTGCAATTAGTCCCGGTTAAATCGATCGTTTCTACTTCTTCGATTCCATTTGGGGTGCCGAATCAGGCATCGAGCAAACTGGGCGTTTATGGCTGATGCCGATCTGGTAATCTATGGCATAAACTTAGTCTTAATGTTTGAATGAGTTCGATCTTTAAGTGGATATGGAGTAGAGTTATGCCCGAACGGGAAACTCTACTCCATAACTTTTTTGGCAGTGCCAATCAATTCGATCTCTATCGATCGATAGAGATCTAAGCAACACAGTTGTCACCAAAAATATGTCTATCGATCGATGTATGTAGTAAATAAATTCTAGTACAAATAAGATGTGTGAGTTAAATCCAAATCTAGACCGATCTAAGTGTCGTTCGGTCGGTAACCCACCAGAGACCGAAATCGTTGGCGTTGGCGTAGCCTGCCGTAGGCACAGCCTCTCTGAAAGAGAATCGCATTTAAGAAATTATTTTAGGAATAGTAATGGAATCAAAATTAATTGCCACTCAGTCACCCAATTCACTGATACTCGATCGGCAAAGAATTGAAGACACTGCCGCAGATTCAAGTTTTGCGATGTTCAGCAGTATTGTGATTTTAATAGCAATGGCTGTCTCCACCTGTGCTTTTATTTCTAAAGAACGGCAAAAGTCTTACACTCAGAAGCCTTGCCAAAAGTCTCCCTGTAATAATTGTGAATATTTCGATGGCAATCACTATCTAAACTGTGCGATCCATCCGACTACAGTTAGAACTGAAGCTGCAATTGACTGTCTGGATTATTGTCCCAACAGTAAAACCAGAAGAGCTGAAGAATTAAAAAAAGTCTTGCCATTTGCCAGTAAATTTTTTCCAAACCGATCGAATTAACAACGGTAGAATCATGCATAATGTCGTAAGCGCAAAGCGTCTTCTCATGAAGAATCGCTAATTATTATGAAAGCCCAACAAAGTTCAAACCCAGCTCTGACGCGGCAATTAGTAACTTTACTTGCCATTATTGTCAGCATTATTGTTAATACCCTCTCAAATATTTTCCCACTCAACGGCACTAACATTGGCAAACTCTCTAATACCTTACTCGCTCCGGTACAAGTCACTCCAGCTAACTATGCTTTTGCGATTTGGGGTGTGGTATATCTGGGTTTAATTGCTTATGGTTTGTATCAATTTCAATCTACAGAGCGTTATAATCCCCGTTTAGAGCGGGGTGGTTATCTATTAACGATCGCGTGCATATTTCAATCTGTGTGGATTTATCTATTTTTAGCGCGACTATTTCCGTTATCGATCGTCGCAATGTTGGGGATTTTGTTATCGTTAATTGCCCTATATCAATGTCTAGGTATCGGCGGACAAAATATATCCAAATCAGAAAAATGGTTTTTACATATTCCCATCAGTATTTATCTCGGTTGGATTACAACTGCAACAGTTGTAAATATTGCTAGCACGCTCTATGTTGGTGAGTGGGACGGCTGGGGAATACCTTCGACAGTCTGGACTGTATTAATGATGGGTATTAGTGCGGCGATTGCCTTTTATGTTTATGTCGAACGTCAAGATCGTGCTTTCCTACTGGTAATTGTTTGGGCATTACTGGGTATTGCAATTAGACAGTTCGGTACGCCATTAATTGCGGTAGCTGGGGTAGTAATATCGATCGCATTGCTATTACTTTTAGCAAATGAATCTAGATTTTTAAGTAGATAACGTCAGTTCAGGATAAGAGGAATTGAGATGCTTCGCTCAAGCACCGCCCTGAACT
>NZ_JANYJC010000286.1 GCF_025361915.1 Chamaesiphon sp. GL140_3_metabinner_50 | reverse complement strand
GTGGCAAGAGATATTCAAAGAACTTGAAATCTATGAGTTATTAATTCCCGCAGCAATCTTAGGTAGTTTCTCCTTTATCGGTATATTTTGCCTTCAAGTTTTACTTTACAAATGGATTCTGCTGGGTAGAGTTAAACCTGGCAATTATCCAGTTCATAGTAGTTTTGGACTGCGAAAATGGTGGGTGGATCGATTGATGAGTATGAGTTTAGATATGATGCCGACGCTCTACTCTACGCTCTACCTGCTGCCCTGGCTGCGAATGTTAGGGGCGAAAATTGGCGCGCGCACAGAAATATCGACCGCGACTAATCTTACACCCGATTTACTATCGATCGGAGCGGAGAGTTTTATCGCCGATACAGTATCTTTAGGTGCAGTAAAAGTCGATCGCGGGTGGATGGAATTAGCCCCAACGAAAATCGGTTCTCAAACCTTTGTGGGGAATGGTGCGCTAGTGCCAGCACATAGTACGATCGCGAGTAATTCTCTAATTGGTTGCCTTTCAATTCCGCCTGTGAGCGATACACCCATGCAGCCAGATACCGCATGGCTGGGTTCGCCAGCGATCTATATTCCCCACCGCGAAGTCATCGACAGCTATGAAGAAGCGCAAACCTATAAGCCACCCCGCCACCTGTATGCGATCCGACTGGCGATCGAATTTCTGCGCGTCACGCTCCCAGGGAGCATCCATTTTATCGTTCTCTTTACCTTAGAAGCTGGATTGACGATCGTCGCCGATGATAATTCAAGTTGGAAATGGGATGTGGTAATTTGGCTGGGGGTTTTCTTCTGGTTCCCGTTCTGTTATTTCCTAATTACCGCCCTGTCTGCCTTCTTCGTCATCGGCTTAAAATGGCTGGTAATCGGTCGTTATCGTCCCGGTACCATTCCCCTCTGGAGCAGCTTCATCTGGCGGACAGAGTTGATTACAGGGCTGTATGAAGCGATTATCGTGCCAGGATTTCTATTCTTTCTGCTCGGTACCCCCTTCGCGCCGATGCTGTTGCGATTGCTGGGGATGAAAATCGGGGACAATGTGTATATTGAAACTACCGATTTTACCGAATTCGATCTGATTACGATCGAGGATAATGTGATTCTCGATCGCGATGCTACGCTACAAACTCACCTATTTGAAGATCGGGTGATGAAACTAGGCAAACTCCATCTCTATCCCCGCACTCAAGTCGGCAGTTGGGCGATGATCTTATACAATACCGTGCTAGAACCAGATGTGGTAATTCAACCAATGTCTTTGGTAATGAAAGGTGAAAAATTGCCGCCAGCTACCACTTGGCAAGGTATCCCCGTTACTCGTACTTATGATTAGCTCGGCGATCGAAATATCACATATTCATACCTGCTCGTGAGTTGAATCGGAGCGACTAGGAAAAAAGTCATGGATATATAGTGACTTTTTTCCTAGTGAGGTTAGGAAGATTGTTTGTATCTTAATTGAGGTTTGACTTCTAGAATGAAGAGATAAGTTAAACTTCTAGTATTCAAATAAAATCTAAACGGGGGGGAGTAATGACCGATCGCAGTGCCGATATCTCAAATCTGGAGCGGAATCACAAATTAGATCCCGTTACCACTGCCAACCTGAATGATAAGTTAGCCCAAGAGCCAGTTCAATTAGATTTTAACTCGGCACTAACAGTTGTCGATCCACCGCTGTCATCAGGCAATACAGAGCAGCTAACAGCAACCAAACCCGAACGACGCTCGTGGGTGAAAACAGCCCTATTGTTATTAGCAGTCTTGGGAATTGGCGCACTGGGATTTGTGGGGATTCGGACTCTAAGTGGTCAAAATGTTGCCAAAGATAAATCTGCCGATCGCAAGCTCAAAGTTACCCCCGTATTAGTCGCTACCGCGATCCAAAAGACTGTTCCCGTGCAGGTTAGCGCGATCGGTACCGTCCAATCGGGACTGAGTGTATCGGTAACGCCCCAAGTCAGCGGGCGGATTAAGGGCGTATTTTTTAAAAAAGGTCAGGAAATTAAGAAAGGACAGCTCTTATTTACCCTCGACGAGCAACCCCAACAGGCGACAATTCAGCAGGCGCAGGGCGTAACCCTCAAAGACCAAGCCTCGGTTCAACAGGCACAAGCCACGCGGGATAAGGATACCGGACTGATTGCCACCGCCCAAGCTACACTCCAAAAAGATCTCCAGGCGATCGAGCAAGCCAAAGCTACACTAGACAAGGATAAGGGCGCGATCGCTCAAGCGCAAGCCACTCTTCAAAAAGATCTCGCCCAAATCCAACAAGCCAAAGCCGTTCTCGCCAAAGACATCGCTCAGTCTAAATTTGCTCAAGGGCAAAGCCAACGCTACGGAAATTTGTACAAACAGGGAGCTGTCAGCCTAGATCAAGCGCAGCAATACGCTGCCAATAAAGGGGTATCGGCAGCGAATATCCAAGCGGATACCGAGGCAATTAAAAACGCCGAAGCCGTTGCCCAGGGAGATCGGGTGGCGATTAGAAATGCCCAAGCCGTAGTTCGGGGCGATGAAGCAGCCATTAAAAACGCTCAAGCAGTAGCTCAAGGCGATCGAGTCGCGATCGAAAATGCCAAAGCCGTAGTCCGTGGCGACCAGGCGGCAATTCGCAACGCTCAAGCTGGAATGGATTCCGATCGGGGTGCCTTAAAAAATGCCCAAGTCCAACTCGGTTATACCAAAATATATGCCCCGATCGCTGGGCGGGTAGGCAATATCCTCGTGCAAGTCGGGAATGTTGCCCAAGCTGGTGGTAACACCCCACTGGCGACGATCGTTCAAGTTAGCCCGATTCAAGTCTCGTTTGCAGTCCCAGCCTCAAACCTTGCGGAAGTCCAAAAACGGATCAGTGGCGGCAAACTGCCTGTAGATGTCAAACTTGCCGATAGTGACAGCAAACCGATCGCCGGACAACTATCATTTGTCAATAATACTGTCGATAATACTACAGGCACGATTCAGCTCATCGGCGACTTTAATAATACCGATGGCAAACTGTACCCAGGTCAATATGTCAATGCTACGCTCACTCTGAGTGAAACGCCCAACGCGATCGTCGTACCGTCTCAAGCCGTGCAGAATGGCCCGAATGGTCAGTTTGTCTTCGTCGTCAAACCAGACAT
>NZ_JANYJC010000278.1 GCF_025361915.1 Chamaesiphon sp. GL140_3_metabinner_50 | reverse complement strand
CCGGATGAATGCCTCTAATACCGCCGCAGACAGCCCCTCATCCAGCGTAAACCGTTCCCGCGTCCAATCTGCCGAAACACCCATCCGCTTGAGCTGATTTACAATCCTACCGCCAGATTCTGCCTTCCATTCCCAGGCTCGCTCCAGAAATTTCTCGCGTCCGACATCATACCGCGTCTTACCTTCAGCCTTGAGCTGCTTCTCTAGAATCGTCTGTACCGCAATACTGGCATGATCCGTACCGGGGAGATAGAGCGTATTATCCCCACACATCCGATGATACCGAATCAGCGCATCAATCAGCGATTGTTCAAACGCATGTCCTAAGTGCAAACTCCCCGTCACGTTTGGCGGCGGAATGACGATGCAGAAGGGTTTCCCACCTTTAGCCGGATCGACTTTATAGGTTTGGTTGGTTTCCCAAATCTGCTGCCATTTGGCTTCGGTTGTCTTTGCGTCGTACTGGGGGGGAAGATTGGCTGTCATGGGATTGATGATGCGTCGATTTGCCTCTATCTACGATTGTGCCACAGTCGGGATATTGATGCGGATCTTAATTGACACGATTATGTCTAATATGACATATTAGAATTAGTATTCTAATCAGCACCCTAGTACGCACGAAACTATTGGAGTTAAATCTTTATGGTATTTACATCCAAAACACATATTTTTATATATGGAAGTTCCCAACGACAGTAAAGAAATTGTCTTGTTTTTTGGCGAAATCAAAACTCCTCCATTTTCTAAATCAGCACGATCTGAAACAGGCTTTCTACTAAGAAGATTACAGGAAGGGGAAATGCTCTCAATGCCTGAATCTAGACCGATGCCTAATATTGGTAAGCACTGTCACGAACTCAGAGTAGGCGATAGCGAGAATAATAAAGAGTGGCGAGTCATATATCGAATCGATGAGGATGAAATTGTTGTTTTCGACGTATTTCAAAAGACAACCCAAAGAACTCCTCAACAGATAATCGATAATTGTCAGAAAAGAATCAAAACATACGATCGACTCTTTGACAAAGAATAGTTCATGTAGCGGTAATAAATTATGGATGCTATAAAAAGACAAAAAATAGAAGCTGCGGGTGGTAAAGTCGTAACCATTGCTGAATTTTTAGACCTCTCACCGGAAGATATGGAAATGATTGAAATTCGATTATCTTTGAGTAAGTCACTGAAAAAATTTAGACAACAAGAGCAACTTTCTCAACAAAAGTTAGCAGATAGTATTAATTCCAGTCAATCGCGAGTTGCTAAAATGGAGGCTAGCGATCCGTCAGTTTCGATCGATCTATTAATTAAATCCTTATTAGCACTTGGAGCTACTCGTGAAGATATTGCCACGGCGATATCGGGAAATTAATACCAGATCGGTAAGATTAAAATAAATTTAATTGCACGGGTGAATCATCGCTCAATGGAGGTGGTAGCGGCGCAAGTGAAATACCCGATGCTCCTAATACCTCATGTAAATAACGCGCATTAATCGGCGATTTTACCTCGATCGGACAATGCACGAACATATATACTTGAGTATCCTGCTGCAACCAGATTTTAACTTGCTTCGCCCAGCCATCCAACCAAATTTGATTTGCCGATCGCACGGGATGAGAAACATACCGAATTAAACTAAAAGGTGCTGTCAGAGTTAAGTCAATTGGTACGCGCGGTTTTTTACAGGCGATCGCCACTTCCCCACTTTTATCTGCCTCATAAATCGGTCTAGAATCGAGAATAACTCGCCCGATACCTAATTTAGTCAACAACTCATTTAACCGCTCTCGATGCGGCGAATTAAACCAATCTAGATGCCGAACTTCGAGGGCGATCGAGACATCTCGACGCGATAACGCAGTTAGAAATGCTGTTAAATCTGCAAATCCTTCGCTGGGTGCATAGTTGGGTGGTAACTGAATAAACATTACTCCTAATTTATTGCCTAATGCTTGCATTTGAGTAATAAATGTTTGCGCCTGAATTAGGTAGGGTACGAGTAATCCGTTGTGAGTAATCGCACGCGGAAACTTGAGACAAAACTTGAATTTTGGCGGAGTTTGAGATCTCCATCGATCGATTGTTACTTTATCTGGGATAGCATAAAAGGTGGTGTTACCTTCGACGGCGGGGAAATGGTTGCTATATACATGCAAAAATTCCTTGGCTGGTGTTTTAGGTGGATAAACTTCGCCAATCCAACCAGGATAAGACCAAATAGCGCAACCGATTGAAATAGGCATGATAGGGAATAGGGAATAGGGAATAGGGAATAGTGGATAGTGAATAGGAAATTCCCCTCCTCGGAGGGGTGCCCGTAGGGCGGGGTGGGTAGATCTTCGCTTCTCCCCCAGTCCCCCCGTCCCCCGTCCCCCCGTCTCTTGAAAATAGTAACTAGATTTACGCCATAGACTAAGGGCGTTGCAGACACAATTCAATTCTGATTTTTACCGTACGTAACTTTAATTTCTTCAATTAGATCGTAGAGTAAAGATTCAATTTTGACGATCGTTTGTCCGCGTTGCATTTCATCGCCGATCGATTTAGTCAGATTTTCGGCGAGGCGACGACTGAGTTTGCTACTATCGGGGTCTTCCATGACTTTGGTGAGGGCAGTATAAATCGATGTCGAAATTTCTTTAACTGCTCGATCGATCGCCTGAGCGGGCAATTCACCGATGCCTGGGAGCATTTTAAGATTGCGATAAGCGGGAGATTCTAATAAGGCTTTTTGGAATAAGTGTCTGAATATTGCTTCTAAGTCTGGTTGAATTTTAGGAATCACTCGATAGATAACGATTTCTAAAATTATTTCGATTAAGACTTCAACTTCATTAATATTATTGAGATCTACATGGGGAGTATTTAGGTAGCCACGCATAACTTGAGCGATTTGTCCGGTTCTTAATGCTGATTGTGTTTGATCTAATACTTCAAGAATCACTGTTTCGGTGAGTTCGGTGGCAATTTGTCCGACGAATAAGCGATTTAGTTCGGTTTTTACTAATTCGAGATTTATTAGTTTGGCTTGATGCCAACGAATTATGACTGGAATTACTCGCAGTAGTTGAGCAAATGGTAAGATTAAAATCAGATCGTACCAGCGGCGGACGATCGCTTGTTGCCAACTCAGTCGCCGATTATGACGGCGCATATAAAAGATTCTGCCGATTAGTTCGCCAGTAAAAATGCCGATAAAAATAATATCGATCTGCCAAAAATTATCGATATAATTACCAGATTCATCTATACGTCGATAATAGTTAGTGACAATTAATGGCTTAATTTTGCGCTCGTAAAATTGAATTTCTTTATCCCAGCCTGCTGTGGTTAAATACTTTTGACTCCAGAAGGTTTGAAATGCACCTTTAGCCGATGGGTTTTGAACGCGATCGCGAACTTCATTTTTAATTTTTTCGAGATTGCCTGTTTTTCCAGCTATTTGAAACGGATTATTTTGAATCAGACTGACGCTGAGAGTATCTAATTCTTGGAGCCAGCTTTGAGTTTGAGCTGAGGCTAATCCTGTTTGTGCTACCGTGAGTTTGAGCTGTTCGACGGCGTTAAGATAACGCTCGGTTTCGCGATTGGGTTCGACACCTTTAACTGGATCGTAGGCGCGAACGATCGCCGGGATATTACGGAAGTAAAAATCACGCCAAGACAGATAAGTAAAGTCAAATATTGCGACTATTAACCCGATCGAGGCAATTATCGCCATCAATCTCTCAAACCACAAGTTCTTACGCACGATCGGCGAAAACACCAAAAGATTTTATAAAGTATGCAGGTTACTTCACTTATTTTAGAGTATTTTGACTATACGGATGGAAAAATAGCAGGTGTTACTCCAAATGGCGATCGATCGAGATTTTAACTGGAAGAAGCTGCAAAATGGCTCGGATATTCGCGGGATTGCCCTAGAAGGTGTCGAAAACGAACGTGTCAATCTTACCCCGGAAGTCGCTAAAATTCTCGGACAAGCCTTTGCTACCTGGCTCTGTGGCAAGGTAAATAAGCCCAGCACCGAGTTAATTGTAGCAGTAGGGCGCGATAGCCGTTTATCTGGGCCAGCAATTATGCAAGCCACGCTCGACGGGATTACTTCCATCGGCTCTGCGGCGAATGATTTTGCAATGGCTTCGACTCCAGCGATGTTTATGAGCACCATTACGCCTAGATTTGAGTGCGATGGTGCGATTATGCTCACAGCTAGTCATTTACCATTCAATCGGAATGGATTGAAGTTTTTTACCGCGCAAGGTGGTTTAGAAAAGCAAGATATTACCGATATTTTAGCATTAGCGGCAACTAATAAATTCGAGCTGGCAGCAGTAAAAGGGAACGTTACCGATCGCGATTTTATGTCGGTATATGCCAACCAATTTGTCGAAAAGATTCGTCAGTCTGTCAATCATCCGACTAATTTCGGGTGCCCATTAGCCGGACTAAAAATTATTGTCGATGCGGGTAATGGTGCGGGTGGTTTTTATGTCGATCGGGTATTGCAACCATTAGGTGCAGATACCACTGGGAGCCAATTTCTAGATCCCGATGGAACTTTTCCCAATCACGTTCCCAACCCCGAAGATCCGGCAGCAATGGCGGCAATTTGTCAAGCAGTAATCAAACACAAAGCAGATTTTGGCATAATTTTCGATACCGATGTCGATCGATCGGCAGCGGTAGATAGCAGTGGTAAAGAACTCAATCGCAATCGTTTAATCGGCTTAATTAGTGCGATCGTTTTACAAGCATATCCGCAATCGACAATTGTGACTGATTCGATTACTTCGGATGGATTGACACAATTTATCGAGCAAGATTTAGGCGGAGTTCATCATCGGTTCAAACGCGGTTATAAAAATGTAATTAATGAGTCAATTCGGTTAAATAAAGAGGGTAAAGAGTCGTGGGTAGCAATCGAAACCTCTGGACATGCCGCGATGAAAGAAAATCACTTTCTCGACGATGGAGCTTATTTAGTTACCAAACTATTAATCGAACTGACTAAATCGCGATTAGCTGGTAAATTATTAACCGATCTCATTGCCAATCTTCAAGAGCCAGTAGAAAGTCAAGAATTAAGAATTAAAATTAATACCGAAGATTTTCAAGCACATGGCAATAGTGTCATCGATCGATTGCAAACATTTGCAGCCAGTCAAGCCGACTGGAACATCGTGCCGAATAATTATGAAGGCGTGCGGATTGCTTGCGGATCTGAGAATGAAGCTGGTTGGTTCTTACTGCGATTATCTCTTCACGATCCGGTGATGCCATTGAATATCGAATCAAATGTAGCTGGTGGTGTCGATCGAATTAAGCAACGATTGTTAGCATTTTTAAAAACTCAGGAATCGTTAGATTTATAGCAATAGCCAAGGTCGTTAGGACGTTTTTTAATTAGTCCGAATATACCATCTGAACTATAATTTATCTGATGAATAGATGGACTTTGATTGGCTGCTATCAGACAATCAAAGTCCATCATTCAATCGTGTTAATCAAAGTTCAGACAATATTAAGGGGGAATTATTCCCAGAAATCACCTTAGCTCATTTGCGCGATCTAAACATTTGGCAATCGACTCCACTGATTCCACGAACCATCATAGTTATAGTCCTCGATCGGGTACTCTTTTAAATAGTATGACTAGTTCTTTGCAGGTTTTATTTGAAGATATCGATACAGTTAAAGATCGACGATATTTACGATCGCAACTCGCACCCAAAGTTGGCGAACATTTTGCAGCCACCAGAGCGGGGATTTTTTTCTTCGACGAGCTTTCAGATTTAAATCCCAATCTTCAAAAGATTTTAAATGTCGCCCTATCTGTCAAACATAATCCCGTCGCGCGTTATCTCTTCGAGCATCACGCACCCGTACATGAAGGATTAGTGACATCTCCCAAAATTTGGAGCACGATTTGTCCTCGCGCCGACCATTGGCATGTAATGGCGGGGCCGATCGTCTGTCGTGGTAAATTAGTAGGTGCGGTGGGTTGTACTCGCGAAAAGTCGATGTCTGCTTTCGATCCGCAAAATTTAGCCGATCTGAGTGGCATCTGTTTGCATTTATCGATTTGGGCGGCGACAGTCAGATCTCAGCCTCACTTTTTAAAAACCAATCAATTGACATCGCGCGAATTACAAATTGTCGAATTAGTTGCTTTAGGACATACGAATGCTCAAATTGGCACCGAATTGTGGATTACCGAAAACTCGGTCAAGCAAGCTTTAAAGCGGATGTTTCGCAAGCTAGAAGTATCATCTCGTGCTGAAATGGTGGCGCAACTTTCTACAGTGCAATCTTAATCGATCGTTAGCTTTCAACTTTTAGTAAATCTTCAATTTTGCTCAGACTTGCCGGATCTAAATACTGTTGGTTGTTGGTAACAACCGATCGCATAAAACTACTCACTCGATCGTCTTCTAACGACCAAATTATATGTCGATTGGCAATTGCCGCTGTCACGATCGTATTGACTTGAGCGGCATTGAATTCTGAATAATAGCTGAGTTTTTCGATTGCCATTTGAGTAGCACCGATCGATTGACTGTTGATAAAATCTCGAATCAAAAACTCTTTATCCCGCACGCTAGCCAAAGCAATATCAGGGAACTGTTCTTTACAGAAGCTCGATAGTCGCTTGTAAAAACGAACTTTTGTCTGCTTTCTATCGTACCACTCATTAAGTAAGAAGTCACTAAAATTATCATCGTTCAGTGCCGAACAATAATCTTTATCGCCAGTAATAAAATATAAATCTTCGCCCTCTGGCACTTCATCGAGTAAGCATTCCCAATTAATGGCATCGCCTAAAGAATTATTCTTACCGGGTGGATTGCCAACCCCCATTCGCAGCCGCGCCCGATCGAGCATCATCTGGCTGTTAGATAACTTTTTACCCAAGCTAAATAAGGATTGAATAGTGCGATCGGCTTTGAGATTTTTAGCTTTAATATCTGCTAAAATCGCGGCAATTAAAGTGGTATGTGCCTGTTCGTAATGTTTGAGCGATTCTCTGACTAGCTCGATTTCTGGATAGTCTTCACAGAGTTGGGGAAATTGCGGATTGAAAGTTTGGCTGCGGAGCGATTTAATTGCCCCGTCGATGCGTTGTTCGCGATTGCGATTGAATTCATCGACGATCTGATCTGTTAATAATAAAGTAATCTGCTGGCGATCGATCGCATCGATCAGTTTATTTAGTTCGGCAAGATCTTCTTGATTGAGTGCATAAAAAGATAGCAGAATATTAGTATCGATGAAAAGCTGCATATCTTATAAGGAGATAGAGGATAGTTAAAAATTAATCTACCTAAATTATAACAATATCCCGATCCAGTCCCTAAACATAGCTCGTAGAACCTTATTTCAGCCTAACCAGCCGATCGCAGCCAGCCAAGTTATAATTTAAAGACTAAGCCAGATCGACTCACCTCGCCCCATGTCTACCGAACTCCAACCCCAGCTTCAAACCGAACTCGAAATTGCTGTCGAACATCGGCGCAATTTTGCGATTATTTCGCATCCTGATGCGGGGAAAACCACCCTGACGGAAAAACTGTTGCTGTACGGGGGTGCAATTCATGAAGCGGGTGCAGTCAAAGCCAGACGCGATCAGCGCAAGGCGACATCTGACTGGATGGAAATGGAGAAACAACGGGGGATTTCGATTACCTCGACGGTGTTGCAGTTTGAGTATCAGGGGTTTCAGGTAAATCTGCTCGATACACCCGGACACCAAGATTTTAGCGAAGATACCTACCGGACGCTAGCCGCCGCCGATAATGCCGTGATGCTCATCGAT
The DNA here is from genome assembly GCF_025361915.1 of Chamaesiphon sp. GL140_3_metabinner_50. Classification (GTDB taxonomy): domain Bacteria; phylum Cyanobacteriota; class Cyanobacteriia; order Cyanobacteriales; family Chamaesiphonaceae; genus Chamaesiphon. Next base: position 4,515 of record NZ_JANYJC010000278.1, on the reverse strand, counting down.
GCAGCCAAGGGTTTGGAGCCGCAAACGCGCAAGTTATTTGAAGTGTGTAAAATGCGGGAGTTACCGATCTTCACCTTTGTGAATAAACTCGATCGACCCGGACGCGAACCATTAGAATTATTAGATGAGATCGAGCAAGAATTAGGCTTACAAACCTATGCCGTTAATTGGCCGATCGGTACCGGAGATCGGTTTAAAGGCGTGTTCGATCGTCATCAGCGCAAAGTTCATTTATTCGAGCGAACGGCGCATGGCAAGAAGGAAGCGACCGATACGGTGATGGATCTCCACGATCCGCGCCTCAAACAAATATTAGACAAAGAATTATTCGAGCAACTGCACAGCGATTTAGAACTGCTCGATGGGGTAGCTTCAGATTTAGATTTGGAGTTGATTCATGCGGGTTATATGACTCCGGTATTCTTCGGAAGTGCGATGACCAATTTTGGGGTCGAGCTATTTTTACACTATTTCTTAGAATACGCCCTCAAGCCGGGAAATCGCAATTCTAATATCGGATCGATCGATCCCAGCTATCCCGAATTCTCTGGCTTTGTATTCAAATTACAAGCTAATATGGATCCAAAACATCGCGATCGCGTGGCGTTTATTCGGGTCTGTACTGGTAAATTTGAAAAAGATATGACCGTCAGCCACGCCCGCACTGGCAAAACCGTCCGACTATCCCGTCCGCAGAAACTATTCGCCCAAGATCGGGAATCGATCGAAGAAGCATATCCCGGCGATGTGATTGGTCTAAATAATCCTGGCGTATTCGCGATCGGCGATACAATTTATACAGGCATGAAAAAGCTCGAATATGAAGGTATTCCCTGCTTTTCACCCGAATTATTTGCCTTTCTCCGCAATCCCAACCCCTCTAAATTTAAACAATTTCAAAAAGGGGTCAAAGAGCTGCAAGAAGAGGGTGCAGTGCAGATCATGTATTCAGCAGATGAAGCCAAACGCGACCCAATTTTAGCAGCAGTAGGACAACTGCAATTTGAAGTGGTGCAGTTTCGGATGAAGAATGAATATGGCGTGGAAACGACATTAGAACCACTGGGTTATTCAGTCGCGCGCTGGGTATTGAATGGTTGGGATGCGCTCGATAAAGTCGGGCGATTATTTAATACTTTAGTCATCAAAGATCTCTGGAATCGTCCGGTATTGTTATTCAAGAATGAATGGAATGTCAATCAGTTATTAGAAGATCATCCCAGCTTGAAATTAAGTGCGATCGCACCCATTACGATCGGATCTTCATCTATTTAAAATATAGATATTCCTTTGGCATCAACTAGCTGCGAGGTTATTTTTATACTTACTCGTGTTCGGCAAGCCGATCGTTGTTTATCGCGATCGTCTATGCCCGGAACACTCTCTGTCAGAGCAAAAGTAGTCCCAAACTGTTGATTCTCGATCTGTAGGTAAAGATCCCATCGCTAGTTCGAGTTCTTGCGCGTATCTAGCCATCATCATGGTCTGTTTTTCAAGCCGAATGGAGATCGCTTCACGCAGATCTCTGGGCGTAAATGGTTTGGTGAGATAGTCATCGGCTCCGAGCGACATTCCTTTGCGAAAATCATCTTTAGCGGCTTTAGCCGACAGAAAGATAAATGGAATTTTGATGGTACTAGGATCTTGGCGGAGTGCGATTAGCACATCATAGCCATCGAGTTCTGGCATCATCACATCGCAAATAATTAGATCGGGATGATGTTCCTGCGCGAGTTGTACACCAATTTTGCCATTTTGGGATAGCTACAGGATACGGATACTGTTGGCGAATTCAAAAATCGATCGGTTCAGGCGATCGTCCGATCGGGTCGCAATACGGTTCGGTTAAGGGCTGAAAGTAGGTAAAATGGGTGTTGCCATCAGCAGGAGAAGGGCTATCGATGCAACTCAAAGAACTATCCTTATTTGTACCGACGATTGAACCAGGTACAATCCTAAAAGCCTTGGAAACGGCCATTCCAGTGCCAGCGATCGAACAGGCACTCAAGGACACAAACGCAACTGAAGAGCGAAAACGAGCTTGACCCTCACATCTGGTGGTCTGTTTAATCATTGGGATGAGTTTGTGGTCAAAAACATCAATGAGAGGAGTACTGAAAAATTTAGTTGATGGTTGTCTTGGAAAGGTGCTCTACTTGGGGAAACAAGCGACGTTTGTGGGGGAAGCTTCCCCCACAAAGCTCGCGCCCCAAGACCGCACTTTCCGCTTAAGCGAGTCTTGGATCAAAGTTGGATTGTATTGGCAAGTACCATGTAAATCATCCATTACTGAGGCTAGACAAAGAATCGGGGCACAAGTAATGTGTCGATTATTTCATTTAGTAGTGCGTCCATTGGCAACTAGTATATCGCCTAATTACCAGTTTGATAGATAGTGTTGCTTTCCCCGCTTTAGTACTCGCAATGGAATATCACAAACGCTGGGAAGTAGAAAACACGATTGATGAACTCAAAGTGCATTTATTAGGGCGTAAAACATTAATTCGTTCTCTTAATCCTCGTGAAGTTAGTTTTGCCTGTAAAATTCGCATTTGAATTTGATAAGCGTGTGGCGGCATTCCAAAGGTTTTACTAAACGATTACCTCCGGTAGGCTATGCCAACGATTGAGATGAAATAGACTTAAATTTGCAAGCTGAGACAACGATCGGGCTGTCAAGTGCTTCGCTCATCAGCCCTGCTAGTTCCACACGATCGACCATCCCAGCGTCACATAACTCGAACGTGCCATAATCCAACCTGTCGCTCGTCAGTGCGTTGGCGAAGCCTATCGGAACGATAATCGCTGCTACTTCTGCCACGTCGCGGTAGTCTACATGCTGTATCTAACTTATCTTGTCGTACTAAGGCGCGAATGGTCACACCTCGTTGCTTGAGTTCCGGTATGACATGACTGGCATATTTTCCGGTCGCTCCTATCATTAATACTTTCATAGTGGTGTTACTGGATCGCTGTATGGAGAGCCAGAGGGGAAAGGAGGAGATGGGAGCAGAGAACGGAGAGAAGAGATTGCGAAAATATGAAACTATACCTTAAATCAGCAACGCCATGTTTATAATATGAACAATACCTGAAACCTATCTACCGCCAACGAGACGGAAAGTTTCTGCATAGTAACTAGTTAGCTTGGAAAATAAGGAGAAATGTACATTGGCCGAGATCGATTGGGATGACTTTACTAAGATTGAGCTTCGCGTTGGCCGCATTATAAACGCCGAGCCATTTCCTGAAGCCCGCAAACCTGCCTACAAGTTGCTGATTGACTTCGGCGAGGAGATCGGAATCAAAAAGTCCTCCGCACAAATAACAAACCTTTATCAACCTCAAGAGCTGATCGACAAGTTGGTAGTTGCTGTGGTCAACTTTCCCAAAAAGCAGATCGGTTCCTTCATGTCTGAGTGTCTGGTTACTGGGTTTCATAACGAGAGCGGAGAAGTCGCGCTGTGTGTGCCTGATAAACCTGTTCCTGTTGGCACAAAACTCCTTTAAATGAACTGCTATTTTTTTACTGATATGCACCGAGGGCTACAATTGAACTTGGCGATTCTCGTTCCGAGAGGCTACGCCAACGGCACCATCAGAAACATGGTTTTCTCCTATACTAGATGAAATTATTTCCACCATCGACGTTATGGGGTGACGGGGAATTTCCCCGCATTATTAAATAAAATATCGACGGCAACCCACGTCTGCTTTTGCATCTATAAGTCGAGCGCAGGCCATCCGATCGAAGATCTTACTTAGAGTCTTCGGAGATAGTCGCACCCGCACTGCGGAGTTCATCCAGGAACCATTTGCTATCCGAGAGTAGTTCGGGTAGGTAGAGCTTAGGGCGGGCAGGATCGCGCTCGCCCAGTCCCAGTACCGACGCGAGACAAAGAACAATGCTCAGACCCGTGAGTGAGGCTGTACCATACTTGAACTCCAACACCCGTCGCGAACGCTTCATTCGACCATCGGCTTCGCCCTCGATCTCGACGACGATCTCGGTCGCCACCTCACCACCTCGGCGGTGGCTGGAGGATTCACCATTCATCAGGTCAAAGCGGATATCCGGTGCCCCAGTAGCGGCATGGAGGCTCGCGGTATCAAACGTGGAAAATGCGGTGGCATCGAGCGAGCGACCATCGACTGATTCAAACTTGCCCTTTGCATCGTCGCCAGACAGCCATACGCGCCGCCCACCTTCAAATACCAGTGCGGGGGGAGCCATCCCGTGTACCCGCTCCATATCTAAGGCTCGAAACTTATCACGTTCTTGCTGTCTTGGATGTATTGCTTCGGCGTAACGCAAACAATCCTCTTGAAGTGGGAACCAAAGTGACTTTGACTGATAAATCCAGTTTTAATAGCGACACTTTCAATCGAATGCTCTTTTCTAAGTAGCCGTTTTGCCTGTAAAATTCGCATTTGAATCTGATAAGCATGTGGCGGCATTCCAAAGGTTTTGCTAAACGAGCGATTGAGATGAAATGGACTCAAGTTCGCAAGCTG
>NZ_JANYJC010000256.1 GCF_025361915.1 Chamaesiphon sp. GL140_3_metabinner_50 | reverse complement strand
TATCCCTACGGTACGATTAACACGCAGGGTGGTTTCATACAAGAAAATAAAAATGTAAAAACCCTAGTGTTTAGTCTTCAACCGCCCTCGAATGAATTCCTTGCTCATAGCCAAAGTTCACTGAAGTGAACTGAAAGATTTTTCTTCCGGTGTATGAAACCACCCTGGGTACGGGGAGACTGGGGGACGGGGGACTGGGATTTTGGATTGAAACTTTATCGATCCTTCCCACACTCCTTACTCCTTACTCCCCCTCCCCTAGTAGAATGGCGGATGTCGATCGCACAAAGTCGCTAACATAATAGAGGTTCAGATATCTGTCCCCCGATTTTAGGAGCCGCTAAATTGTCTACGATCGATCCTCGACTTACCACCGATAAAGATAATTCGATCGTCAATTCGATCGAGCGCATTTTAGCTAAAGCAATTGCAGATCGGACTTCGCATCTTTATTTTGAACCGCAAGCTCGTTCGCTCCAGATTAGAATTCGTCAGAATGGTGCGTTGCAAACAGCACTCCAGAATTTACCCGATAATTTTGTCGCTCCGACGATCGATTATCTTAAATCTTTAGCTCGAATCGATAGAAATTCAGCCGCACCACAAATCGGTAGATTCGAGAAAGTTGCTAATCTCGATCGGGTACAAATCGAATTTACCACTTTACCGACTCAATTTGGCGATAGTGTCACTCTTAAAATTACTTATCCCCAGCACCCACCGCTAGCTCTAGAACGATCTATTCCCAATGGTGAAGTGTTCGAGCAAATCGAGCGATTGATTCATAGCGATCGAGGTTTGATTTTAGTTGTTGGCGAAAAAGCTAGTGGTAAATCGACCACAGTTTATGCTAGTTTAGCCGAAATTCAGCGATCGGATCGGCTGATTTATGCGATCGATCGACAGTTGAAATGTACCGTACCGGGTATCGAACAAATTACCATTTCACCTGATGCTAATGGTGAGACAATTTCGCGAACCATCGACACTTGTTTGCGCCAGCAACCCGATGTATTAGCCATCGGCGAACTCGATAGTCTGTCGATCGCTCAAGCGGCTTTGCGCGCTGTTTCGCGCGGTTGTCTGGTCTTTGCGACTATTTCGGCTGCCACCGCAGGTGCGGCGATCGCCAATCTCCTCGCGCTAGGTATCCCCGCAGCGCACCTTTACACCGCTACAATTGGCATCATCGCTCAAAAATCGCTCAAACAGCTCTGCCCCGATTGTCGGCTGCCTGACGAGCCAGAGAGCGGTCAATTAGCCCAAATCGGCAGTACTTTCCTCAGTCTCAACGAGCGGCGATCGTATTATCGCGCCAATAGCCTGAGCGTGAGTCAGATCGAGCGGGCGAAACAAGCAGGTACATTATGTAATTGTCGGGGCGTTGGTTATTGCGGGACGATCGATATTCATGAGGTATCAATTATTATCGATCGACTCAAATCGACAATTTTACATGGCGATGCCGAAGCGATCGATTTAGCCGCTCAGGAACTGGGAATGCGATCGTTTTTAGATTTAGGTGTCAAACTTTTTTGTGAGGGTAAAACCACCTTTGCAGAAGTTAAACGGTGCATTCCACCGAGGATATTACTACAAAATCAGCTTCTGGCTGCCGATACTTATCCCAATAGCTGCGAGCTTAATATCGATAACAGCGATAGCTTAGAAAATACTTTGTACTGGAAAAAACAAGCGATCGCCGCGCAAACCGATCGCGAACAGTTATTAAAAGAGTTAGAAAATTATCAACAAGAGTCCGACGAATTCGAGCAGCGCATCAAACAGAGCCGATCGCAAGTAGAACACGGAACTCGTGCCGAAATTGCCCTGCAATTATTATCAGTTATCGATGTCATCGAACTCGCCCGCACGTCGATTAAACCCCAAACCGATCGCGAGGCTGCCATTCAAAAAGGCTATTCGATGTTAGAAACAAAAATGCTATCGAGCATCAAAGAAATTGGCGTGCGCGTTACTGAAACTAAAGGTCGTAAATTCGACTCGCATTTACACGAAGTCATCCGAGAAGTTGCCACTCACGAATATGCGCCGGGAATCATCATTGATGAAATCAAACGGGGTTATACACTCGGCGATCGCGTTTTGCGGCTGGCACAGGTTCAAGTTGCTACCGCTGCTAATTTTCGATAAAACCAACTTCTCGAAATTAGGCATCGCCCTATTCGATCGACTGCACGAAAAATCTAATTAGTCAATATCTAGCATCTAAATTTTTGTGACTATTTAGTGGTAGTTCTCAGTAATCTGGTTTAGATTAAACAGACTTAGATTTAGTTTTTTATATTTAATTTTATGACTACTGGCGATTTATCTAGTCCAGAAATAAGTCGAAATTACGGCTATGGTAAAGCCTTACCCAAAGTTAAACTACTCACGATCGTCCGGCTGGGGTTATTCCAGATGGGGCTGGGGATGATGTCGGTGATGGTATTTGGCGTACTCAATCGAGTGCTGATTAAAGAATTAGCCGTACCGAGTACACTCGCGACCATCATTTTAGCCTTAACATTGTTTGTCGCTCCAGCTAGAGTAATCTTCGGGCAACTTTCTGATACCAAACCGTTATTTGGCTATCATCGGACTGGTTATGTCTGGCTGGGAGCTGCGGGACTGGCGATTAATGCGATAATTGCCGTACAGGTAATGTGGCAATTGGGTGCGAGTCTCAAGCTAACTGGTTGGACTTTGGCAACTTACGGTTGGGCGGGTTTATTGGGGCTGATCTTTGCCCTGTATGGCTTATCGGTGAGTATGTGTTCGACACCGTTTGCGACTCTACTGGTCGATATTACCGATGAAGAAGACCGATCGAGAGTAGTGGCGATCGATTGGTCGATGTTAATTGGTGGTACGATCGTTGGAGCGATTACGATCGGCGTTTTGCTAAAGTCATTAACGATCGATGCCACGATCTTTGAAGTTCAAGCTCAAATTAATCGCCTATTTTTAATTATTCCAGTACTCATTTGTATCTTAACGGTGGTAGCTACGTGGGGAGTCGAACGTAAATATTCACGATTTACCAGTCGAGTAAGTACCCCACATGAAGGTTCGCATTTATCGTTAGGGCGCGCTCTAGCTATTCTCACCGCCAGTCGCCAAACTCAAATATTTTTCACCTTTCTAGTCGTAATGACGCTCGGATTATTCATTCAAGATCCGATTCTAGAAACTTATGGGGGCGATATTTTTAATCTTTCCATCGGTCAAACGGCTTCGCTGAATGCTTACTGGGGTGGCGGAACTCTGTTAGGATTGAGTGCGGCGGGATTCTGGTTTATTCCCAAGCTGGGCAAACAGAAAACAGCCAGGTTAGGCTGTATGCTAGTAGCGGCATCGATGCTCTGGATTATTGTCGCAGGTTTAACTCAAAAAGCAGTTTTTCTGCAATTAGCTCTACTACTATTTGGAATGTGTTCGGGATTGGTAACGACTGGCGCGATTTCGCTGATGTTAGATCTGACAGTTCCCGAAACGGCTGGAACATTCATCGGTGCGTGGGGATTATCGCAAGCTTTAGCCAAAGGTTTGGCAACCATTATCGGCGGTACAGGGTTATCGATCGGTAAGTTAATCTCACCAAACCTGATGCTTGCTTATGGCTTGGTATTTAGCCTTCAAGCTTTAGCCATGATTATTGCCGTATATTTACTTGACAGGGTTAACGTCCGCGAGTTTCAGACTAGTGCTAAAGATACCATCAAAGCCGCGATCGCCGCTGATGTCGATTAACTCACATCTTAGATCGAAACATCATTAATAGTGTTTTGAGATGAGGGGCTGGCAATTTAATAAACTACCAGTGGGTTTA
>NZ_JANYJC010000198.1 GCF_025361915.1 Chamaesiphon sp. GL140_3_metabinner_50 | reverse complement strand
GCTTGAGATCGATCGAGAGATTCGACCTGCCGAAAATTCTCAGCTATTTATCGATCGCACATTCCATCCATGTTGTCGTCGCGGATGGATTTTTTTAGAGATATTTCTCTACGGTATTGGATAAAGTTGCTTTGGGTACTGCCCCGACAACTGTATCGACTTTTTGACCGCCTTTGAAAATCATTAGTGTCGGAATGCTCCGAATGCCATATTGACTGGCAACGTTGGGGTTATTGTCAGTATTGAGCTTATATACCTTGATTTTGCCTTCATACTGAGCGGCGATTTCGTCTACCACAGGGCCGACCATTCTGCAAGGGCCGCACCAAGGTGCCCAAAAATCGACTAATACTGGAATCTCACTATCAAGGACATCCTCTTTAAAAGAACCGTCTGTAACTTCTACTGCTGACGACATGGCTCCAATCCTATTTACCTAAGTTTGCTCGGTTTGTATTCAATTTTACCATAATTGGCTAGTGGCTAGTAACTAGTTGGGGGTAGTTGCCGATCGCAATTAGCCATCGATTCATCCTCAACCATTGTCAACAGTTGACTGTTCCGATTGTCAGCCAAACTGTAAATATTTATTGACTAGCCACCAGCCACGAGTTATTGCTTAGTAAGTCTCAACATGCCAACGACCAGCGCGTTTCATTTGAGAGCGATATTCTGACCATTTAACATCAGATTTAATTGCCGCAGTCGTCAATGCCGCATCGATGCCTGTTTCCATGCCTTTGAGTCCGCAAATATATACATGCGTTTTCTCTTGCTGAATTAACGACCAAAGTTGGTCGGCGTTTTCGGCAATCCGGTCTTGGATGTACATTTTGCCACCCTCAGCATTTTTCTGTTCGCGGCTGACAGCATAGGTGAGTTTGAAGTTATCGGGATATCTTTCCTGAATTTCTTCAAGTTCGCCTTTGTACAAGATGTTGGGGGTAGTTGCGACTCCAAATACCAACCAAGCTAAACCGTTAAAGCGATAGTCGGGGTTAGCATGACGCTCGTTGTCTTTAAACATCCGCCATAGGTAAGCACGGAAGGGCGCAATCCCCGTTCCAGTTGCCATCATAATCACGTTGGCATCAGGGTCTTCAGGCAGCAACATTTCTTTCCCCGTGGGGCCAGTAATTTGCACGTCATCGCCCGGTTTGATGTTGCACAAGAAGGTGGAACAAGTTCCTTCAACTTCTTGTCCAGTTTTTTCGTCTTTGTACTCTAGTTTACGGACGCACAAAGAGACTGTTTTATCATCGACATTATCACCGTGGCGGGTGCTGGCGATCGAGTACAACCGGATTTTGTGATTTTTGCCTTTGCTATCCTTGCCGGGGGGGATAATACCGATACTTTGACCTTCAAAATACCGTAAATCTCCAGCCGAGATATCAAATTTCACATGTTGTACCATGCCGATACCGCCTTCAGCCAATAGTCCATCGTTAGAGACACACTTACCGACAAATGGTGCGTTCGGACGGTAGATATTTACCGGGACATCGGCATGTTTTTTCGGTGTAGCTGCGGGTGCAGCCGCTTGAACTTCTGTTTGTTGTTCGGCTTGGGCTTCAGCTTGGGGCGCAGATTCGCTAGTTTCGATCGCCAGTGGCTGCGAGTTGGCTCCAAATGGACGAATGCTGAGAATTTTGCCACCTAAATTGGCAATGCGACGCAGTTCTTGATTCATCCGTTGGTAAGGTACCGTAATAAACTCACTACCGCTGCGACGGACATTACCATTGACACTATCAGCAGATTGACGATTGCTCAAACCGATAACTTCATAGATAAATAGACGATTGTTTGCTGCTGAATTACCAGCACTACCGCTTAGACTTGAATTATACATTGCTAATTTATCTCTCCGAAACCCCAAATAATAGGTGTCATTATAACTCTACTTACTTCAGATATCACCCATTGACATGCTGACCGATCGAACAATCGGACACTCGATCGGCAGCAGCTAGCGATATCTTCTAGTTACTAACTAGAATCCAGACCGTTGTGTATGCTGGATCGACCATATCCCAGCCAGAATACCGTAGCGCAGTCCCATTGCACAAGAGCGAACCCGCGCAATTGTCAGATTTTTGAGTGTTGCTTTATGCAAAAATCGACATTCATCCCGATCGAGTATGCCCCGATCGGGGATAGAATCGTCCCAATCGAGGTATAATGTTTACTGAGTGCAGTTTTACGTCCCCAATCCCTGCGAGTCAACCGAGCTGGAAATAATTAATTTAACGGTGGCAAGGGTGGTAAATTTTATAATTTTGTTAGATTTGCTGCCTGACTGTTCGCGATTTGTGCCCGATTCGAGCGATAATTGCACCAGTATCGTTCGCGTAGCGTGCCGTAGGCAATCGAAACTAATGTTCCCGATCGCCAAGATCGCCGATCGTCAACTTTATCTGCATCTACTTTAATCGGGATGACGGATTGAGGTAAAATTTTAATTCAAAGAACTAGAACTAAACACTTACAAAAAATTTCGATATAAGAGGATAGCTATGAGTAAGGTGGATCGTGTGGTGATAATTGGCGTTGCTGGAGATTCCGGCTGCGGTAAGTCAACGTTTTTACAGCGGATTATCGACTTGTTTGGAGAAGATTTCGTTACGGTAATCTGTTTAGACGACTACCATAGCCTCGATCGCTACCAGCGGAAAGAGCAAAAAGTCACAGCACTCGATCCGCGTGCGAATAATTTCGACCTCATGTACGAGCAAATTAAGGCTCTCAAAAGCGGTCAAACGATCGACAAACCCATTTACAACCACGAAACTGGCTTAATCGATCCGCCAGAAAAAGTCGAACCCAACCATGTCATCGTCATCGAAGGATTACATCCCCTCTTCGACGAGCGAGTCAGAGGATTGATCGACTTTAGCGTTTACCTAGATATCACCGATGATGTCAAAATCGCTTGGAAAATTCAACGAGACATGGCAGAACGCGGACACAGCTACGATGATGTCTTAGCTGCCATCGAATCTCGCCGTCCCGACTTTGAAGCCTACATCGAGCCTCAGCGCGGTCATGCAGATGTGGTAATTCAAGTCTTACCCACCAAACTCATCGACGATAAAGAAAGCAAGCTCTTGCGCGTGCGCTTAATGCAGCGGGAAGGCGTATCTGACTTCGATCCCGTTTACCTATTCGACGAAGGTTCGACCATTCACTGGAGACCTTGCGGTCGGAAACTCACCTGTGAATATCCCGGCATTAAAATGTTTTACGGGCCAGATACATACTACGGTAACCCCGTCTCGGTACTCGAACTCGACGGTCAATTAGGCAACTTAGAGCAAGTTAGCTACATCGAAAGCCACTTGAGCAACATTTCGACTAAGCACAAAGGTGAAATGACTAGCCTACTGCTCCAACACCGCGAGTATCCCGGCTCTAATAATGGTACTGGTTTATTCCAAGTCATGGTCGGTCTAAAAATGAGAGCGACTTACGAACTTTTGACAGCTCAAGCTAAAGTACCTGCTAAAGTCTAGCATTATTAAACTACCCCTTCAGGGGCGATCTAGTCGATCGAATTAATTAGCATGGAGCGTAGTTTTTAACTCGCTCTTTTTTATTGTTTATAGCAACATCAGATCCCCGACTTCTCCGAGAAGTCAGGGATCTAGCCTGACTAGTAGGTTGGGTAGACAACGCGAAACCTAACGACAGCAGCGTTGTGTACATAGTTGGTATTTTATATTTAATTAAGCCCAGCTACTTAACGCACGTTATCTAACGTAAGTTCGGGATAAGGATCTGCGATTTATGACCCCTAGCTTCGTTTCTACACCGCCCTCAAATGAATTTGGGGCTAATAGCTAAAGTTCGTTTTAACGAACTAATTAATTTG
>NZ_JANYJC010000182.1 GCF_025361915.1 Chamaesiphon sp. GL140_3_metabinner_50 | reverse complement strand
CCTGAATTAGATAAATAATTTTATTCCCACAATCTTCGTCCTTGGCGAGTATATAGTCGAACTGGATATTATCGATCGATTAGAGCGAAAATTACAAACTAGCCTGAATACCGATCTTTGCAGTCAGTGTCATGCGTGTTTGCCTTGTCCCGCCCAGATTAATATACCTGAAGTATTGAGACTGCGAAACCTGACTGTTGCTTACGACATGACCGATTATGGCAAGTATCGCTATCAGATGTTTGAAAATGCCGGACATTGGTTTCCAGGCACAAAAGCCAATCGGTGTAATGAGTGTGGCGATTGTTTGCCCCGCTGTCCGCAAGATTTGAATATTCCCCAATTATTAACCGATACCCACGATCGACTATATACTCGCCAAGGACGAAGATTGTGGGAATAAAATTATTTATCTAATTCAGGTATCGTTCGAGTAGCATTTCATCGAGAAAATCGCTCTTAGGTTGGTATATACCTATTTTTTTCAAAATGTTCTTTGACGAACATTTTTTTGCGGAGCAGCTCAAAAAACATGCACATGTAAGCTGCTATTAGTGCGCACAACCGACCCTGTTTCGATCGCATGAAATAGAACCGAAAATTTTGGGCTTCATCTGTTTCAGGAGGTCGATGGCGATCGGGAAAATATTGTTAAATAGCAACCCTAAACAACCTCCTCAATCTCTCGTTCGTGTAGCGTCGATTCTGCCAAATTAATATTACTTGATTCTTGCTGGCTTCTTTGTGTAAATGGTAAAATCCAACTTATAGCCAGAGCATAATCGATCGCATACCGCGCGATCTCAAACATCAAAATACTTTTGCCCACTATTAAGGCATCTATCCAGATTTGGGCTAATTCAAATTTGGATACATCGACACTCGCTAAACCGCGTACCAAACCAAAAGCTAAAACCGCACCAGAATTGAGATGGTCGTTACGATCGGCACGGATGATATAACGATAAGTAACGCCGAATAAAAAGCCACTGACGATTGCGATGGCTGCTTCTAGACCTAGACTTACCAACGATCGAGCAGAGTTTGATAAAATATATCGCTCGATGGCGATCGTCAAACCATAGCCGATCCCGGCGACAATCCCGCCGAGACTGCCTGCTTTTACTGATTCGATTCGTTCTAATCTATTTTGCATCGGTTCTGAGTATAGGGAAAAGAGTACCCAGAAATCAACTTTGTGCAAAGTAATGTAAATGAAAAAGATCGCCAGCGCGCGGGTAGGGGAACTATTGTAAAGTAGATTGCAGTTCTGTTCGCGCGGACGAGTCACAGAAATCGCCCCCCGACCAGTTAAAATATTAGTAGTAATTCAAACCCAAACAATGGTAGACCGTCCAATCAAGAAAGCCGATCGTCAAAATCCACCTGTTGAGAGTGACGGTACCCCCAAATCTGCTGAAACCCCCAGCAAGAAGAGTAGTTCTAGCCGTGGTGGTGAAAAAGGTGGTGGCAGAAGAGACTCAAATAAAAGAGAAGAATCTAAACCCCCAGAAAATCTCGCCCTAATGAGAGGCCCCAAACCCAGCAAAGCCAAGCCTCCCACGCTCAAAGAAGCCGAGCCAGAAGTTACTGAAGAAACTGCAACTGAAGAGACTTCAGCAGAAGTAACCACTCCAGACGAGGCTTAAAAGAGTCGATCGTAATTTAGTTGAATTTTAACCCCCCAGGAGGTCTCGATCGTTCGATCGAGACCTCCTGGTTTTTTAGGGAATAGGGACTAGGGAATCGAGTTTTAATCTTCTCAGCCCCCTATTTCTTACTCCTTACTTCTTACTTCTTACTCTTTACTCCTTACTCCTCCTACCCCCTCGCCGCTTGCCACAGAGATCTATCGGCATTTGGCGGTACCATAATCCACAGACTATTAGGCACTACCCGAAAATTCATCGGTGTTTTGCCCAAATAATCGCCATCGACTTGTACCGGAAGCACCTTGCCGCGTTTGCCGCGAATTTCGATTTGTCGCGCCTGAAAATATTGCACCAGCGGATCGCGATTGTAGTGACGGGCAAAAATAGAAATCAACCGTCGGGGTGCCGACAACATGCCTTGCCCTTTAATTACGCACACATCTAATAGTCCATCATCGATCGTCGCATGGGCGGTAAACTTAACCACACCGCCATAAAGTTGACTATTACCGATAATTACCATCAAAATTTTACCCCGCACCCGCTTGCCGTCGATCCGTAATTTCGGACTCACGCCGCGAAAATTCCAGGCGAGCTGAATTGCTTGCTTGACATAGGCGATCGCGCCCAAGCGTTTTTTCTCTACACTAGATATACTTGCCGTCACCGCTGCATCAAAACCAATTCCTGCCATTAACAAGAAGTAACGGTTTCCAGCAATACCAACGTCAATTTGAGTCAATTCCGACTTACTCATACTTTCGGCGGCTTTGAGCATATCCATCGATAAACCCATTTCTCGCGCCCAAATATTTACCGTCCCTAGTGGCAATGTGCCCAGCGCGGTAGTGGTGCCAATTAAGCCATTCATGACCTCATTAACTGTGCCGTCACCTCCGGCGGCGATGACGGCATGATAGCCTGCTTGTGCGGCTTGTTGAGCCTTAGTGGTGGCATCTCCAGGGGCAGTTGTAGCAGCAATCTGAACTTGCCACCCCCGATCGCGCCACAAATTTGCCACTCGATCGAGTGTAGACTTGAGATCGGACGACTGCCCTGCTGCTGGGTTGTAAATAATTAGGACTTGAAAGTTTGAGGGTAGGCTGGCAAACATAGGAAGTTTTGTTAAACCGTTTCAGACGCACAATTCGACACGTTAACTGCTCCGCACGCAGATCGAAACGCACCAAGCTTAAAGCAAGTGTCGTTAGTGTTCGGGGATAGCAAGTTACCCAGAGATTAGCTATCTCAACGCCCGATCGGGAACGAATGGCTGGTAACATTTTAAAATGTCATTAGCCAAATGGACTATTCTTAGCATAATGGCACTAATGGTTACATTTTGACGCAACTACTACCATAATGCTGCGGCTGAGAATTTGTTATCGCTAATCGTCAACTTATGTCAAAATGCAAGAAGTCGCAATCGGAAGTAGCAGTTGAGTAACTCAGATCGGTCTAGATCGGCAAATGAATCGGCTCCTCTAGGTAAAGCCGAGGATATTCCAGCAGCCTTGCGGGATGGTAATAAAACTCCATCTAATCGGGTTACCAGCACTACTGTGAGCGCGTTGCCCTTGGGTGGCATTGCCCTTGGGGTCGGGCTATTTTTGGTGGGTATTACGGCATTTAACTTGGTAACTACATCGCGCGATCGATCGACCCCGATCCCGATCGCTAGTCCTAATGTCGATCCTACCACCACTCCAGCCACAGCTCCGAGTTCGCCCCAGAATAATACCGATAACGTCTTAAATCATCTCCCTTATACTGAAGCTCCCACTGCCGAATTAGTCTCCATTGGTGGCGGCTATCGCTTGCGAAAACCTGCGGCGGCTAAATTTCAAGCAATGGTAGCGGCGGCTCGATCTAGTGGTGTGAATATTACCACCATTTCTGCATTTCGATCGGTTGAAGATCAAAAACGCCTATTTTTTGGCGTTGGAGCCGCACGGGGTCAACAACCGACCAAACGTGCTGAAGTTAGCGCGCCGCCAAAGTATAGCGAACATCATACTGGCTATGCGATCGATGTCGGCGATGCTGCTGTATCTGCCACTAATCTCAATCAAAATTTTGAAACTACACCTGCTTATCAGTGGCTTAAAGCTAATGCCGCTACTTACAGTTTCGAGCTATCTTTTCCCAAAGATAACATTCAAAAAGTCAGCTACGAACCTTGGCACTGGCGATTTGTTGGCGATATTAACAGTCTAGAAACTTTTTATAAGGCTCATAATTTACAAGGTAAATAAAATTGCCTAAATTAAGTCAAAAATAACTTTTAGAGCCTGGTTAATTTTTTCCATCATTTCTAACTCTATTTCCCCTCTAATGGCTACGAGCCGATTTTGATGGTCGATGGGATGCGTCTGAAGACAATCAGCAATTGAATGTTTGCTTAATCCATTCAAAGAGGATGGAATGATGGCAATATTAGTTTTAATTTTGCTTTTCTTCAAGCTCCATGCCGTTAATGGTACGACTTGAATTACAGGTACTCGATCGTTATAGATATTATTGGTAACGATAATGCAAGGTCTAGTTTTACCTGTCTCCGAGCCTTTTGTGGGTTCTAAATCTACATCAATAATTAGTCCTCGATGTAGGCTCATTGTGGCCAACCTACCCGCGCTGCATCTGTAAGCTGCTGGAGTTCGAGATCTTCTTTATATAATTCGGCATACAAGTCCGCAGATCTAACTAGTTCTTCTCGTTCTAGTTCTTTTACTAGTCGATCTAATGCCAAGCGAACGATCGTGCTTTTATCCTTGAAACCCCGATCTTTAAATTGTTCTAGAAAATCGATGTGTGATTGCTCCAGCGTAAATTTTGCTTGTGCCATCTCGAATTGAAGACCCTGTTTTAAGGACTAATTTATATTCTTAGTTTAAGACCTTGCTGTTTTGCCTGTCAATCATAGTCCTTAAAAAAGCCCACCTAGTAGAAACTAGATGGGCGATCGCGGCTAAAATTAAATTCAGTCTAGAATAGACCTAAAGTTAAAGAGGTGTCGATCGGTAAGGTGGCACCGATACCCAGATAGATGGTGAAGACAGTACCGAAGAGGAATACTGCCATTGCAACTGGACGACGGAAAGGGTTTTGGAACTTGTTAACATTTTCCAAGAACGGAATAATTAACAGACCTAATGGTACGCCAGCCATGCAAGCGATTCCTAACAATTTGTTAGGTAATACGCGCAGCAATTGGAATACAGGCCACAAGTACCACTCAGGTAAAATTTCGAGCGGGGTTGCAAATGGGTTTGCAGGTTCGCCAACTAAAGCGGGGTCGAGAATTGCTAAAGCAGTACAACAACCGATCGTACCAAAGATCACGACAGGGAAGATGTAAAGCAGATCGTTCGGCCAAGCTGGTTCGCCGTAGTAGTTGTGACCCATGCCTTGAGCTAGTTTCGCTCTCAAAGCTGGATCGGAGAGATCCGGTTTCTTGATGGTTGACATAGTAAATAAGGATGTAAGTTTTAGTTATTCATGTCTCAAGGATGGAATCGACTATTACGTCTCTTCCACCCTAATGATTCTACTTACAAGGGGCCAGAGATGCCTTGTTTGCGAATCATGATGAAGTGCAGCAACATAAATACTGCAATCAACCAAGGCAACACGAAGGTGTGTAGGCTGTAGTATCGAGTCAATGTTGCTTGACCGACACTAGAACCACCACGTAGAAGGTCAGCCATTGCGACACCAACTACAGGAATTGCTTCGGGTACACCAGAGACGATTTTGACTGCCCAATAACCGATTTGATCCCAAGGTAGGGAGTAACCAGTTACACCGAAACTGACAGTGAGAACTGCCAGAATAACTCCAGTAATCCAGGTAAGTTCGCGAGGATTTTTGAAACCGCCAGTCAGATACACGCGGAAGCTGTGGAGGATCATCATCAATACCATCATGCTGGCACTCCAGCGGTGGATCGAACGAATCAACCAACCAAAGTTAACTTCGGTCATGATCTTCTCAACGGAAGTGAAAGCATCAGCTACAGTCGGCGAGTAGTAAAAAGTCATCGCGAAGCCTGTAGCAAACTGAATCACAAAGCATACTAGTGTGATTCCACCCAGGCAGTAGAAGATATTAACATGAGGCGGAACGTACTTGCTAGCAATATCGTCGGATAGTGCTTGGATTTCGAGACGTTCGTCAAACCATTGGAAGGTTTTACTATTTGTGACTTGCTTGGTAAACATTGACGGGTGCCGTTCTGCTCTCTAGTGTCGTGTTATATATTATAACGCCAGTAGGATTTAGATCCCAATGGCTCTAAATAATGGCGGGGTAACATGTGCTATGTTGCCAAGTAGGAGGATGGTACATCGCTACTCATACCAAATATGCCTAAAATTGTTTAATTTAGTAATATTTGGTTGCAGGTCACTCATATTACCTCTACAAAATTTAACACACCTCTAAAGAAGAGTGGTACCGATCGTGAGAGCTAGTTTTTGGTTTGGTTGGATTCTGAGTCTGCAAGTGGCTCTATTTTGGCTCTGGGGAACAACTCCAGCAGTCGCATTCACGTCGGAGCAACAATTAGTTCTGCAAGCTTGGCGGACGATCGATCGGGCTTATTATGATGACACGTTCAATCATCAAAATTGGTGGGTAACTCGCGATCGCACTCTCAAGCAGCAAATTCCGAATGAGGAAGCCGCATACACCGCAATTACCAAAATGATTGCCAGTCTTGACGAACCGTTTACCCGACTGTTGCGTCCGGAACAATATCGCTCTCTTCAGGTGAACACCGCCGGAGAATTGTCTGGAGTGGGCTTGCAAATCGGCGTGAAGGCGGGTAGCCAGCAAATTGAGGTGATTGCCCCGATCGCCGGATCTCCAGCCGCTCAAGCCGGAATTTTGCCCCATGACACGATCGTCGAAATTGATGCGATTCCGACAACAGAATTAACGCTCGATACCGCTGCTGTCAGAATGCGCGGGGCAATGGGTACCAATGTCAGCCTCCTCATCCAAACTGCCGATAAGTCTCCCCGCGAAGTTATTTTAATCCGCCAAAAAATCGAGCTTAATCCAGTCACTGCCGAACTCCATACCGAAAACGGTCGTAAAATTGGCTATCTGCGCTTATCGCAATTTAGTGCTAAAGCCGCCAAAGAATTGGGCGATAATATTACTAAATTCAAACAACAAGGCGCGATCGGTTACGTGCTAGATTTACGGAACAATCCTGGCGGATTGGTGCAAGCTGGGGTCGAAATCGCCCGTCAATGGTTGAACGAAGGCACGATCGTCTACACTGTCGATCGGCGGGGTGCGATCGACTCGATCGATGCCACTGGTACCGCCCTCACCGATGCACCACTGGCTATACTAGTAAATGAAGGTAGTGCTAGTGCTAGTGAAATTCTGGCAGGAGCCTTACAAGACAATGGCAGAGCCAAGCTGATCGGTACTAAGACTTTTGGGAAGGGTTTGATCCAATCTCTATTCGATCTACCCAATGGCAGCGGTTTAGCCGTTACCGTTGCTAAGTACGAAACTCCCAACCATCATGATATTCATAAATTGGGCATCACGCCCGATCGGGTCGTCCCCACTCCAGAAATCTCCCTAGAATCAGCAGCCACAGCCGCAGATACTCAATATTTAGCCGCTCTCAAAGAATTAGGGGTTTAGGTTTTAGGCTTTAGGCTTTAGGTTTTAGGCTTTGGAACTGCGTTCCAGCTTTTATCCCATACTCCTTACTTCTTACTCCCATCCACCGCTTATCAGTTATAAATTTATGATGAACGCACAAGCTTTACAAGAACGCATCGCACAGGTTGAGAGTAAACGAGTCTTGTTGTTACAATTTCAGGCAGATCTGACACTAGGTACGCTGTCGTTAGATGTCGAACAAGCCCTAATTGAAATGGACGATCTGATGGCAGAATTTCGACAAACTTTTCCCACCGGAGTAGTACCGCCGATTGTCATTGATTAAAGATGCGATCTCGGATAGTTTTTGAGCTAGTTCGATTCATCCTACTAACTAGCTCACTATACTTATTGGGATAGTATCTAAAATAAATAATCGAGCGAATGCTATGCAAGCTAGTTATTAATCAAACTATTTAAATCAGCCTTAAATAAACAGACTAGGTGAAATTTAAAATTTCTGTCCTAATGCTTTAGCCTGATTTTTACTAATCGTCCTTTTTCCATTGACAATATCAGAAGTAACATCGCTGGATGCGCCCGTAATCTCTGCTAAATCTGACTGTTTTAAACCACTGTATTCCATAATGTGCTGTAGAACCTCCACTAGAGAAGATGCCGCAATTGAATACTGTTGTGACTCATAGATCTCGATGAGAGTAACGAGCAATCTGTAGATTTTTTTTCTTCCAGAGTTCGATCTCATTAGCATATCGAGCTAGATCGAGTCGAAGCCGACTAATGGAGATTAGATGCATCGTACTTTTACGACCGATCGATTCATCCTCTCATTTTGCGAGTAATTCGTCGAGTTTGATTAGGCAAACATTTTCAAATACCGCAGATATTTCATACCCCATTACTCAATCATTATGGCAATCCCACCGAGTTGGATCGTGCGAACAGGTCGATCTATTTGGACGCAAATTTGGCAGCTAATGATGTCACAATTGGCACCACCAAACGATCGCGGTGAATATCAGCGACCGCAAAGTGAGTTCCGCAACCGGATCGAGGGCAAATATTCAGCACAGCCGCGTCGTTATCAATTGTATGTCGGCTGGAGTTGTCCGTGGGCGCATCGGACATTAGTAGTTCGCGCTCTCAAAGGCTTGGAAGATGCGATCGAGATTGTCGTACTTCAAGGCGATGCCAATGCTGGTGGGTGGACATTACCAAAATCGGAACACGATTGTCAGACTTTAGCTCAATTGTATCGGTTCGCACAACCGGGTTATAAGGGTCGATCGACAGTCCCAATGCTGTGGGATACCGAGACGTACTCGATCGTTAATAATGAAAGTGCCGAAATTATCGAGATCCTCAACTCCGAATTTAATGAGTATGCCAAACATCCCGAATTAGATCTGGCTCCAGTTGACCTCCAAGAGTCGATCGCCCAGTGGAATGAGACAACCTACCAAACGGTTAATAACGGGGTCTACCGCTGCGGTTTTGCCCAAACACAGGCGGCTTACGATAAGGCGCACACCGAATTATTTGCGACACTCGATTCGATCGAGCTATTGCTGAAGACTCAAGACTATCTCTGTGGCAATCTGCTTACTCTTGCCGATGTGCGACTATTTACCACTCTGATTCGGTTCGATTTGGTCTACCACAACCTGTTTAAGTGTAACCGACGGCAAATCCGCGATTATCCTCAGCTTCAAGCCTATACGACCAAAATCTATCAGTTGCCTGGTGTGGCGGCTACCTGCAATTTTCCGACTATTTTGCAAGATTATTATAGCAACTTATTTCCCCTCAATCCTGGGGGGATTATTCCGCAGTTGCCCGATTTAAGCTATCTGTCAGAAAGTTAGCCCCAAACGCAATCGAGGCATGAGATTTACTCACGCCTCGATCGCATTTATCGGTTTAATTGCCTTGTAGCTATCGGTTCTCAACTGTCAAGCTCAACCGATTTAAGTGTCGTAGAGTAGACATTCTGGGGATTCTGGATTGTCCGAACAGAAACGTTCTAGGGAATTTTTAGGTTGGGCACTGCGTTGGTGTCCTGATTCTTGATGTAATTCTTCTAGGATTTCCATCGCTACGGCAAATTCAGGAGAAGTTTTACCAAATTTTTCGCCAGCCTGATGAGCAGATTCGCGTGCCTGCTCGATCCGGTCTTCCATAGTCATTTTGGTTTCTTGAGAGTTGGTCATAATCTTGGCGATATTACGGTAAGTTATTTAGATTTTTTCAGAGCAGCTTGCCTTATATTGTATCTTCCCCCTCTGAGAAGACACGATTCTAAATGTAGAGGTTTCCACACATTCTAGCAGAAACTGACAGCTCATACCGATCTAGACCTGGCGAATAGGTCGAAAATAAATCTCAGGCAATTCATCAGCGTTAACTTGTTTTGTAACATGATGTAACGAAATTAGCATGAAATTAAAATTCTTTTATATTTAAATGACAGATCGGGGGGTGAGAGTGTTAGAATTGCCTTGCAAAATATAGCACTTGCTGTTGTGATTCGTTCTGCTACCTTGACGCTTCCCACAATCCCCTCGATTAGTGACAACAGTCGTCTTCGACTGTTTTCTGGTAATGCTAATGTCCCACTATCTCAGGAAATTGCCCGTTACTTGGGACTCGATCTCGGTCCGATGATTCGCAAGCGGTTTGCTGATGGCGAAATTTACGTCCAGATCCAAGAATCAATTCGGGGCTGCGATGTTTACCTGATTCAGCCCACCTGTCACCCAGTCAACGATAACTTGATGGAACTATTCATCATGATCGATGCCTGTCGGCGGGCTTCCGCACG
Source organism: Chamaesiphon sp. GL140_3_metabinner_50 (assembly GCF_025361915.1). GTDB lineage: Bacteria > Cyanobacteriota > Cyanobacteriia > Cyanobacteriales > Chamaesiphonaceae > Chamaesiphon. Next base: position 2,869 of record NZ_JANYJC010000182.1, on the reverse strand, counting down.
GCAGATTACCGCCGTTATCCCCTACTATGGTTACGCTCGTGCCGATCGCAAGACGGCAGGAAGGGAATCGATTACCGCTAAACTCGTCGCCAACCAGATTACTACTGCTGGTGCCGATCGCGTTTTGGCAATGGATCTCCACTCATCGCAAATCCAAGGTTATTTCGATATCCCACTCGATCATATTTACGGTTCGCCCGTAATTATTGACTATTTGCTCGGCAAAAATCTACCAGATGTCGTCGTTGTATCGCCCGATGTCGGTGGTGTTGCCCGCGCGCGCGCTTTTGCCAAAAAGCTCAATGATGCACCATTAGCCATCATTGACAAACGCCGTCAGGCACACAACGTGGCTGAAGTCATGAATGTGATCGGTGATGTAGCAGGTAAAACTGCCATCCTCGTAGATGACATGATCGATACGGGCGGTACGATCTCTGAAGGTGCCAAAATTCTCCGGGCACAAGGCGCGCGTGAAGTCTATGCTTGCGCGATCCATGCCGTATTTTCACCACCAGCGATCGAACGACTATCCAGTGGCGTATTTGAAGAAGTAATCGTCACTAATACCCTCCCGATGCCAGAACATCAGCGGTTTCCGCAACTAAAGGTGTTATCTGTCGCTAATTTACTTGGCGAAACCATCTGGCGGGTACATGAAGAAAACTCCGTAAGCAGTATGTTTCGGTAAGGATGCGTAACAGGTTATCGATTTTAAACTGAATTTATAACCTTGTTATCGTCCATCAAATCGATCGACTTATGACTTACGACTGACTTACGATGAATCTGCCGCTGTTTACCACTCCCAACGAACTCAGTCATTATCTCCAATCCCACCGCTCCCAATCGATCGGGTTCGTACCGACGATGGGAGCGTTACACTTGGGACATCAGAGTTTGATCGATCGAGCTAGACGGGAAAATACCTTGGCGATTGTCAGTATTTTTGTCAATCCACTTCAATTTGGCGCAAACGAAGATCTAGATCGCTATCCGCGTCAGTTGGAAATCGATCGGGTGATTTGTGAAACAGCAGGTATCGATGCTTTGTTTGTGCCTACCCCTGTCAGTATGGGCATCAACAATACACTCACTCAAGTCATCCCCCCGCCAATGATGATGAGTGGTTTGTGCGGAGCGACGCGTGCGGGACATTTTCAGGGTGTGGCAACGATCGTCACTAAATTACTCAACATCGTACAACCCGATCGCGCCTATTTTGGTGAAAAAGATGCTCAACAATTAGCCATTATCCGCCGCATTGTCGCAGATCTCAATTTTCCTGTCGATATCATCGGTTGTCCGACTTTGCGTGCCGATTCGGGTTTAGCACATAGTTCTCGCAATCAATATCTGTCGCCTACCGGACGATCGCAAGCAGCCATCATTTATCACAGTTTACAACAAGCCCAAAAATTAGCAGATCTCCGCGAAGTTAATACCGAGAAACTCTTAGCCGCTGTCACCACCGCATTAAGTACCGTCCCAGCATTTCAACTAGAGTACCTAGCAATAGTCGATCCTCAAACCCTACAACCGATCGACAAACTCAATGAGCCAGCCCTACTCGCGATCGCCGGACGCATCGAAAATACTCGTCTAATCGATAATATTATCATCAGCTAATTTAGGTATTAGGTTTTAGGCTTTAGGTTTTGGTAAAGAATAAAAGAAACAGAACTACTCCTTACTCCTTACTCCTTACTCCTTACTCCTTACTTCCCATAACCCCCGGTGGTTGAGCGGAGCCGAAACCACACACCCACACTCAAACCCCTCCCCAATGTCCCAACTGCCAATTATCGCGATCGATGGCCCCGCAGGTGCGGGAAAATCAACTGTCACCAAGCTTGTAGCCGATCGACTGGGGCTGTTGTTTCTCGATAGTGGCGCAATGTACCGCGCAATTACTTGGCTGGTGCTAGAAGCCCAGCTAGCCCTCGATGACGAGCCAAACATTGCCCTGTTGGTAGATCGAGCAAAGATCGTGCTGACCAAAGACAAAGTTGTGGTGAATGATGTCGATGTAACTGAAGCAATTCGGACATTGGCAGTGACGAGTAAGGTATCGACGATCGCTGCATTGGGAGTAGTCAGAGTGGCTTTAGTCAAGCAACAGCAAGAAATCGGCAGGCAGGGTGGTATCGTTGCCGAAGGACGAGATATGTGTACCAATGTGTTTCCACAGGCGCAGGTCAAGATTTTTCTGACAGCATCGGTAGCCGAACGTGCCAAGCGACGACAACAGGATTTGCGCGATCGCGGACAAGGTGATGTAAGCTTGCTAGAATTAGAGCAATCGATCGCCGAACGAGATAAGATCGATAGCACGCGAGAAATTTCACCATTGCAAAAAGCGGTTGATGCCGTAGAAATTATTACCGTTCGTCTCACTATCGATGAAGTAGTCGATGCGATCGTCGCTATGTATCGACAAGTTGCGAATAAATAACTCAAATAGGTAACTAATGTTCAGCCGTTCTCGATCGTTAGATCGATTGTTGGTTTCCACCGCCCAGATGCAGGAAATCGAAAGCAAGCTATTTGCCGCCGGGATGCCTGTCGCCGCCCTTATGGAAAAGGTGGGAGGACTAATTGCCCGACGATTTCAAATTTTGTATCCCCGTTCTGTATATCAACGAGTCGGGATTCTAGTTGGGATGGGACATAATGGTGGCGACGCGCTTGTAGTTGCCCGCGAGTTATATTTTCAAGGGTATGAAGTTGCTATTTATGTACCATCAGAGCAACTGAGCGAACTTACCAATCAACATTACTGTTATATTTCCAGTTTAGAAGTCAAAATTGTTGATGATGTCCGGGGTTTAGCAGGTTGTGATGCGATCGTCGATGGTTTATTCGGATT
>NZ_JANYJC010000139.1 GCF_025361915.1 Chamaesiphon sp. GL140_3_metabinner_50 | reverse complement strand
TACATTATCGAGCTTTGCGTTACTCGCGGCTATGAATACCAATCAAAAGTGGTATCTCAAATATACAAACCGTAATTTCCAAATAGCTCCATCATTATCAAGAGCATCATTGTTTTTACCACCTGCGCGCAGTCAAAAGATCTTTACCGAAAACCGCGACTAGCAGACGTTAGACGATATCTCGTTTAGACTAGTTATATGGATAAAGATCGTTCTCGATCTACTTTAGCCGATCGTTATGTACGCTAACAATCGGCTCATTTATTGAATTCTGCATCGAACTGAAAAAACCACAATGAAAATCGCTGGATGGCAAAAAATTCCTAAGTTATGGAAAAATATTAGTAGCGGATCGATAAATAATCGAATTTTTGGTGCGGCAGTTGTCGTAGCGATGGGCACGACATTAGTTAAATTATTAGCTATTGCTAAAGAATTGGTAGTTGCCTCCAGATTTGGAACTACACAAGAACTAGATACATATCTAATCGCACTGACTATTCCCTCATTTTTACTCAATATTATCGCTGGGTCGTTTAACTCGGCGTTAATTCCTACTTATATTAAGGTTCGAGAGCAAAAAGGAATCAAAGCTGCCCAGCAACTTTTGGCTGGAGCTACGATTTGGAGTGTGGGATTACTAACAGTTGGCACCTTAATCATGCTAGCTGGTGCGCCAGTCTATCTACCACAATTAATCGCAGGATTTAGCCCCGAAAAATTGGCACTGACTTATCGATTGTTGTGGGCGATTTCGCCAATGCTGATTTTAACTGGCATCGGTACGGTTTGGAGTGCCGTACTCAATGCGGGGGAGCGATTTGCGCTAGCTGCGCTGGTACAGATGGTGACCCCGACAGTTACCGTTGTCTTTCTATTTGCCACCCCTAACTGGGGAGTCTTCGATTTAGTTGCGGGGATGGTGGGCGGACAGTTAATCGAAATGACAATTATCGGTACCGTACTCACCAGACAAGGATTTTCATTGCGCCCAAAATGGTATGGGTTTAACGCCGACCTCCAAGAAGTAGCCAGCCAGTATTTACCCGCGATTGTGGGCACATTTTTAATGTGTAGCACTGGTTTGGTCGATCGATCGATGGCAGCAATGTTACCATCAGGAAGTGTAGCTGCGCTCGACTATGGTGGCCGGATGGTGACACTACCAATTATTATCGCGAGTACGGCATTAAGTACGGCGGTAATGCCTTATTTTTCTAAGATGGTTGCCAGTGACGATTGGCATGGGATCCGTAACTCGCTCAAGCATTATCTGATGCTGATTTTTGCGGGTAGCTTACCATTAACTGGTTTTATTATCGTATTTTCCGAACCGATCGTCCGCATCATGTTGCAAAGAGGTTCGTTTACCGCCGATGATACGATCGTAGTCGCTCACATTCAAAGTAGTTTTGCCATCCAGGTGCCTTTTTATATTGGCTGCATGTTGGTGGTGCGGTTAATTTCGGCAATGCGGAAAAACTATATTCTGATGATTGGCTCTGCCTTTAATCTCACGATTAATATCGGGCTGAATTATCTATTCATGAGATGGCTGGGCGTTGCTGGAATTGCATTATCGACTAGTTTTGTCTATGTATTTTCATTCTTTTTCTTATTAGCCTTTGTCCTTCGCAATCTTAAAAAAATTGATAATCTCATTCTCACTCCCGATCAAAAAGTGCAAATTGCCCAAACACGGCAAACAAAGACCGAGCGAATTAAGGCAGTCCTAACTCCCGAACAACGCCAGATATTTCAAGAAATTGAATTACAAAAAGCTGCCCAGCCGCAGCCAGATCCGATCGATGTTAGCACAGATGACAAAGCTAAACTAGCTAAAATCCGTCAACAGAGTATGGCTAAATTTAAAGAAATTCTAACTCCAGAGCAAATAGTACTACTCGATCGAATTACAGGCTGGGAGCAAGGAATTTCGGTATTACAACTGCGGCAACTGCATCTTAATACCTGGCAACAAGAAAAAATTGCTCGATTGTGGAAAGACGAAAAACAACAAATGGATGCGTTTGTGACACCCGATCGATGGGAAAAAGTTCGAGCTAAACAAAGCCGTCGCAAAGCAATCGCTTTTCGATGGGAAAAAATGAATTTAACACCCGAACAAGATGCTGAAATTCAAGCGATTCGTCAAGATCGAAAGCGACAATTAAAGGTAATATTAACAGCAGAACAGCAAGCTAAAATCGAACGCGATCGCCATAAATATCAACTTTAATAACTAGTTAGGAGTCTCTTACGTCTGAGAGGATGTTTGAAAAGTTTTATTTGCTACAATCGCAGACTTAAATCCCCCTAAATCCCCCTTTTCAAGGGGGACTAAGAGTCTGGTTCCCCCCTTAAAAAGCTACCGTGTACCGACAAGTATA
>NZ_JANYJC010000060.1 GCF_025361915.1 Chamaesiphon sp. GL140_3_metabinner_50 | reverse complement strand
ACTCAATCGTCGATCGACTTCTAACATCCGTACATCACATCGCAGGTTCCAAATCCTGTCTCGTCAAGCCGCTACTTTCCATGTAATAAATAATCGCCTCGATCGGCTCTGGTAATAAAATTGGCTCGTGCTCGCGTTCGTATGCCTCTACTAGTATCACTAAAATTTCCAACCTGTCAAACTCTGGCGTTCCCGCAGGGGCATCGAACAACGGCTCTATTTCAGTCAAAGCCGCTCTATGAGTTTCTCGATCTCTAATTGGCTGTAGATCGTACACATTAACCTCAAATATTTGCTGCATCTATGCGATCGAAATTATCTCTCGACTTTTGGGCAAAATAGGTATGTGGAGTGCTAGCTTGCATGGTATGACTGGCGCGCACTTTTCGCTATTTCCCAATTACCTAACTTAGTATGCTGTTGCTGAAGAAAAGCCAAGTTGAATTCCAGGATGTGATTAATCCAGATAGCGATCGACCGATGCCAATTATTGGGGTTCTTTATCAGAATAGACTCTTCAAGCATCTTAAATCTTTTCCTAAAGATAAATTAGACTCGACGCGTCAATTATCTCACCAATTATCGCTCGATCCAACAGCAGTATGCTTGATGTTAGAAGAAGCAGATCGATATACTGTTTGGTCTCAGGATGTTAAGCTACAATCGTATGAAGGTAGTCAAGTTGAGGGTAGTAATACTACTTCGATTAGTAAAATTAACTATTCTTAGCGATTATGAATTCCGTTAGTTTTCGACAGATATCGATCCTAATTTCTTTAATATTTATCGGCTTTTCGATCTCGGCAACGCCAGCTTGGGCGCAAACGGCTACTAGTAACGGATTCAATCCGCAATTGTTACTCAAAAATGCTCTAGAGTGGAGCGAAAGTTTGGGTGCGATCGGTGCTGTAGCTTTTATTGGTATTTATATTGTGGCGACTGTTGCCTTTTTGCCCGGTTCGATTTTAACGTTGGGTGCTGGCGTGGTATTTGGTGTCTGGCTGGGTGCGCTGTACGTGTTTATCGGTGCGACTTTGGGGGCGACAGCCGCTTTTTTAGTCGGTCGTTATTTAGCCCGAAATTGGGTTGCTCAGAAAATTGCGAATAATAACAATTTTAACGCGATCGATCGTGCTGTCGGTAAGGAAGGCTTAAAAATTGTCGTTCTCACCCGACTCTCGCCGATTTTCCCTTTCAATTTGCTCAACTATGCTTTTGGGCTGACTGGGGTATCGATTAAAGATTATATGATTGGTTCGCTGGGGATGATTCCTGGTACGTTGATGTATGTCTATATCGGTTCTCTCGCTGGCAATTTAGCACTCATTGGTAGCGCAACTCAACCGACTAATCCTACCCTCCAATGGACGATTCGGATCGTCGGATTTATCGCGACAATTGCTGTAACAGTCTATGTGACTCGGATTGCTAAACAAGCGTTGAATGAGTTGACAGTTGAGAATAGTTGACACTTCGACTGTCGCTCAGTGCAAGAAGTGAAATAGTAGGTTGGGTTGAAGAATGAAACCCAACATTTCTAAGGTGTTTGAGTGTTTGTTGGGTAGAGCGATAGCGAAACCCAACCTACCAATTTTGGTCGTTCTACTTCTTACTCCCTACTCCTTACTCCCTACTCCCTACTCCCACACCCCCATGACAGAACTCCTCACCCCGATGGATGTCTACAACCAAAAGCTGCTTGCAGAGGTGCATCCGCCAGATTGGATCGATCCTCAACCCGCTGCACTTTACGATTTAGTTGTCATTGGGGCGGGTACTGCTGGTTTAGTCGTCGCGGCTGGTGCGGCGGGATTGGGTTTGAGGCTAAAAATTGCCCTGGTCGAGCGAAAGTTAATGGGCGGAGACTGCCTAAATTTCGGCTGTGTGCCCTCGAAAACTATCATCAGGTCTGCGCGGACGATCGGCGAAATTTGGCGAGGTTCTGAGCTGGGAATTCGGGTAGATGGGATCGAGATTGATTTTGGAGCGGTGATGGAGCGGATGCGGCGGATTCGCGCTCAAATTAGCCATGCGGATTCGGCGGCGAGATTTGCCAGTCTGGGTGTGGATGTGTTTTTGGGCGATGGTAAATTTACGAGTCAGGATACCATTACTGTAGGCGATCGAGTACTCAAGTTTAAAAAAGCGGTGATTGCGACGGGTAGTAGAGCAGCCACACCACAAATACCCGGACTGGCACAAGCGGGATACCTTACTAACGAGACGGTATTTTCGCTTACCGAACGCCCGCGCAGGTTAGCTGTCATCGGCGGTGGCCCTGTCGGGTGCGAACTGGCACAAGCTTTTCAACGATTGGGCTGTGAGGTTGTATTATTGCATCGTGGCGATCGACTGTTGAGTAAGGAAGATCCGGAAGTTGCGGATATTTTACAGCAGGTATTAGCCAAAGACGGCGTTAAGTTAATATTGAACTGTCAATTGCAACAGGTGAGTGCAAATAATCCGGGTAAAACTATTACTTATACTAGCGACGATCGATCGGATCGTATTACTGTAGATGAAATCTTTATCGGTGTAGGACGTACGCCCAATATTGAAGGTCTCAATCTCGCCCAAGTGGGAGTCGATTACGATGATAAAGGAGTGATAGTCAATGACTATTTACAAACTACTAACCCGAAGATTTTTGCGGCTGGCGATGTTTGTATGAAGTGGCAATTCACCCATGCTGCCGATGCCGCTGCGCGAATAGTTATTAAAAATACTTTATTCTCACCATTTGGGCTGGGTAAAAGTAAACTCAGCAGCCTAGTAATGCCGTGGGTGACTTATACCGAACCAGAAGTAGCTCGTGTAGGGTTATCGGCAGAGGAAGCCCATCAGCAGGGGCTAAAGTTTAACACGATTAAGGTTGAACTCTCAACAGTCGATCGCGCAATTACCGATGGTGAAACTGAAGGATTTGTGAAGGTAATTCACCGTCAAGATAGCGATGAAATTCTGGGTGCAACGATCGTTTCTAGTCATGCTGGTGAGAGTATTTCACATATTACTACTGCGATGGTAAATAAGATTGGCTTGGGCAAACTCAGCAATACAATTCAACCTTATCCTACCCAAGCGGATGCCATTAGAAAAGCCGCCGATGCCTACCGCAAAACCTTACTCACACCTCGCAATCAAAAACTCTTAGGCTTGCTCACCAAATTTTCCTGAAGATCGGGCGTACTTTACTATTAAATGGTTTTTAAAAACATCTAGAGCGACACTAAAGGAAGTCACACCTTTCAAGACAAACTTGAGTTCGACATCATCTAGATCGATCGAAACTGCTGGTAAGATCGATTTGTAAAATATTATGGCTAGAATAATTATCGCGTTTGACAGCTCTTTTACTAGAAATTGCCGAATCACCATCGACTTTAGATCCGATTTCTATGACTGAACCGCTTTGCTCGACTGGGGTGGGGCAAAAATGGTGGGGTTTAAATGTCATGGCAGCCAGAACCAGCTCCCGATCGATTCGAGCGTACTCTTAGATATAATACTATTAACGAGCCACCAGCCATTCCCTCCCACATGGATACCAAAGCCTTTAAGAGATCTCTCAACCAATCAGATAACTATCATCGTAAAGGATTCGGGCATCAAGCAGAAGTAGCCGTCGTACTCGAATCAGAATATCAAAGCAATTTAATTCAAGAAATACGCGATCGCAACTATACCCTGACTCGCGGCGATGTCACCATTCGACTCGCTCAATCTTTTGGGTTTTGTTGGGGTGTCGAAAGAGCTGTCGCCATCGCCTACGAAACCCGCCAACACTTCCCCACGCAACAGATTTGGATTACTAATGAAATCATTCATAATCCTTCTGTCAACCAACGCTTGCGCGAAATGAATGTTAACTTCATTCAGGTTGAAAATGGCGTTAAAAATTTCGATATTATCGATCGAGGCGATGTAGTAATATTACCTGCCTTTGGTGCCAGCGTCCAAGAAATGCAACTATTAAACGATAAAGGGTGTACGATCGTCGATACTACCTGTCCGTGGGTATCTAAAGTTTGGAATACGATCGAAAAGCATAAGAAAAAAGATTATACATCGATCGTTCACGGTCAGTATAAGCACGAAGAAACTGTCGCGACTATTTCATTTGCAGATAAGTATTTAGTCGTCTTAAATTTAGCCGAAGCTAATTATGTCGCCGATTATATTCTTAACAACGGTAACACATCAGCCGAAAAACTCCAACGGCGTACCGAATTTTTAGCTAAATTTAGTAATGCTTATTCCGCCGGATTCGACCCCGATCTCGACTTAGAAAAAGTCGGCATTGCCAATCAAACTACCATGCTCAAAACCGAAACCGAAGCAATCGGGAAACTATTCGAGCGGACGATGATGAAAAAATACAGCACCGCCGAATTAGACGAACATTTCCAGAGCTTCAATACCATCTGCGATGCCACCCAAGAGCGTCAGGATGCCATGTTCGAGCTAGTAGAAGAACCCCTCGACCTGATGCTCGTCATTGGCGGCTACAATTCATCCAATACCACCCATCTCCAAGAAATTTCGATCGAACATCGGATTCCTTCGTATCATATCGATAGCGATCTGCGTATTTTGGCTGATAATCAGATCGAACATAAACCATTATCTCAAGACCTCCACATCACCAAAAATTGGTTACCAGATGGCAAAATTGTGGTAGGTGTGACATCAGGAGCTTCCACCCCCGATAAAATTGTCGAAGCCGCGATCGAACGCATCTTTGCGACTAAAAGCGGAATTGCGATCTCATGACTATCTTACTATTCTAGGATCTAGATGGATCCTAATCGAACATCGCAATTCAGTAGATCGAAGCTTTAATGATAACCAGACAAAAGTCAAGCAGTCTAGAGCTTTTCTATGTTTGCTTAATCTTTAATAAAAGTACTGTTTTCTGACTAAATTAGCAGGTTATCATATTAATTAAGAATTGAGGTGCGATGGGTGCTCCACACGTTAATAGCTCTGGTTACATTTTTTTTACTGCCGCTGCTCTGCTTATGGTTGAGCTACAATCAACGACTCCGAGCGCGCAGTCGGCGGCTGACGATGACCGAATCTAGCTCCAATCGCCGATTTTATAAGCGGATGACTAGAGATCCCGAAGAGCAGTACATCGAGGGTGTCGGCTATGTAATCGGCGACTTGACTTGCACTTACAACGCCCGATCTCCGTATATCCGGTGTGCTGTCAATCCCGATGGTTTGTGTCAAGATTGTCGCCATTACCAGCGGGAGGAGGAATAGTTACACCGGGGGGAATTGATTCATGCGAAAATAGAAACAATCGATATTGCCTCTCGATCGTCATTGATTGCGAGGGTAGTCGATCGCAATCGATCGCATTTTAATGAAATCCTCCTCACCCGAACGCATTCCTCACAAAATCAGCATCCGCCCCCGCCTGCTGAGATCTTTATTATGTGCGGGCATAGTCGGCATCGCTCTGCCGCATTGGTGGCATTGGGCGACTCAAGTTCTCTGTATTTGGGATGCTTTTACGATCTCATTTCTAGTTCAAACCTGGCGATTGATGGTGCGAACTACCCCAGAAATGATGCGTCGCTATGCGCTCAAGGAAGATGAAGGACGGCTGACAATTTTGAGCATAATTACAGCATCTGCTTGTTTGAGTGTCGTCGCCATTACCTTTATTCCCCACGATAAAGGGACGCTAACGCCAATTTTTGCACTCCATTTAGGCATCGCCATTTCGACAATTATCGAGTCATGGCTGTTAGTACATACAATTTTTACCCAGCACTACGCACATCTTTATTATCAGGGCGATAAAACACTAGCAGAGCGAAAATCTGCAGGACTAGATTTTCCGGGCGAACTAGAACCAGATTACTGGGATTTTTTGTATTTCTCGTTTGTGATCGGGATGACGGGACAAGTATCGGATGTAAATGTGACATCTCGTCAGATGCGACAGTTAAGTTTGCTACATGGAGTCGTGTCGTTCTTTTTTAATACTACGCTGGTCGCCATTACCATCAATATCGTGGCTGGAATTATTTGATAGATCGATCTAAACTAGGCACAAATAATGCGATCGATTTAATGGCACCTGTCGCCGATCGATGGTAAGTTATCAGCATCGCGATCGATCCCAGCCATTCTCATTCTGAAAAATCAGACCAGATCCGATCCTGGTTTTTAAAAATACAACTGCTGCAACCCCGATTCTGCCGTCAACGATCGCCAAGATTGAAGCGGTAAAATAGCGTCAGAGTTTTAAAATGAGCATTGCTGCGATCGATCCACATCGGCACCTGCACTGTAATCAATGTGAGTGCGGTATCCCCTACTCAGACAAATGGCTGATATCGGCTAAAATCCCCACTATCTAGGTTGACAAATCGCTCGACCGCTCCCGCCCCAAGTTTTCCCCTTATGCAGAATCGGTTCTCTGACAATTTATCTGGCGATTTATCCGGTAGCGACCTTGGCATCTCTGGCTTTTACAACAAAAAGCGCACTGTCGGGCAGGGAAATCAAGCTGTAGTATTCATGACCGTAATTGGGCTGGGATTGCTGGGCGGAATTGGCTCCCGGCTATTTTATCTCCAATTGAGCCAAGGCGCGGTCAATCGTCAGGTTGCCGAAACTAATCGAGTGCGGACTGTTGCCAAACCGCCAGTACGCGGTAATATTTACGATCGCAAGGGTCGATTGCTAGCTGGTAATAAATTATCGCACTCGGTGTTTATTTGGCCGTTGGCTACCAAACGCGAAAATTGGCTGACAACTCGGCGCAGGGTTGCCGAAATTTTAAATATCGAAGAAGAAGCGATTCAAGCCAAATTGACTGGTGCCACAGTTAATTCTACCAATCGGATCCGCATCGTCCGCGATTTAACAGAGGCGCAGATTACTAGACTTCAGGAATATGGAGCCGAAAAAGAAGGCATCGATGTCGATATCGAATCCGTCCGTTATTATCCCGGTGGGATGCTCGCCGCTCACGTTCTGGGCTACACAGGCGAAATGAACGATAAAGAATTAGCCAAGTTGCGTCCCCTGGGTTATCGGTTGGGCGATGTCACGGGCAAAATGGGACTAGAATCTACCCTCGAATCGCGGTTGCGCGGCGAATGGGGCGGTACTCAAGTCGAAGTAGATGGTGCAGGGCGACTGCAACAATTTTTAGGGCAAAAAGTCTCCAAATCGGGGCAAGATGTCACCATTACTATCGACTTAGAGCTGCAAAAAGTAGCAGAAGCAGCAATCGGCAATAATAAAGCCGCAATTATCGCGATGGATCCCCGCACGGGCGAAATTTTAGCAATGGCAAGTCGCCCCGCTTTCGACCCCAATCTGCTCTCCGGCAGGATTTCGCCAGATGTCTGGAAAAAACTTCAAGGTCAAGACCATCCCTTTGTCAATCGTGCGCTCCGTCCCTTCCCGCCTGCGAGTACCTTCAAAATCGTCACCACCACCGCCGCCTTAGAATCTGGAAAATTTAAACCCGACACCATCCTCCAAACTTATGCCTCAATCAGAATTGGCGGCTTTACCTTTGCCGACTGGAATCACGCTGGGTTCGGCCCATTAGGCTTTCCAGGTGCCCTGAAATGGAGTAGCGATACCTTTTTCTATCAAGTCGGACAACGCGTTGGCGGGCCGACCTTAATCGACTGGACGCGCAAATATGGATATGGTAAAAGAACTGGCATCGAACTTCCCGAAGAAGCCAAAGGATTGGTAGCTGACGACAATTGGAAACAGCTTAACTATAAAATACCCTGGTCGATCGGCGATACAATCAATATGTCGATCGGCCAAGGTTTCTTACAAGCAACACCGCTCCAAGTGGCGGGGATGTTTGCCGTTCCTGCGAATGGTGGCTTCCACGTTCAACCCCATTTAGTTAAAGATCCCACCAAACGCGAATGGCGACAGTCAATGAATCTCAAACCCAGCACCATCGCCACGATTCGTAAAGGGTTGCGCGAAGTCGTCGATGGCGGTACTGGCGCAGTCATGAATTCGCAGACAATTCCCAAAGCTGCGGGTAAAAGTGGTACGGCAGAAGCACCACCAGGCCCCTCGCACGTCTGGTTTGGCTCTTACGCACCGCTGGATAAACCCGAAATTGTCGTCGTCGCTTTCGGCGAACACACTGGCGGCGGTGGTGGTAAAACCGCCGCACCGATGGTATTGAAAGTGATGGAAGCTTATTTCAACGGTGGGAAACCTCTACCAGCCAAAGTGGATAAGGATGGGAAACCAGTCGCAGCACCAGCACCCAGACAAAGACGCAATCGTCGCGCTCGCTAACACCAGCGGTGCTGGCAACTGCCTACTGACAAATCTATTTGCGATGATGCGTAGTCCTTGACCCCACCCCAACCCTCCGAGCCGGAAGAGCCAACCTCCATAAGGGAGTTGGGGGGCAAATTAACTTAAAATGAAGTCTAGCCAACTTGTGGATGCAGGGTAGTTTTAGAAACAGGAGGGAGCAAAAGCCCAGCATCATTTCGATCTTTATGATAAGACTCGATCGGACTATTTTGCAGCCGATCGATCGAGTTTTTGCTGGCGTTTGAGTGCCAAGATCGAGCCACCTATAAGTAGCGTACCAAGCATCGAAGAAGGTTCTGGCACTGAGGTCGGATTGACAAATATTGTAGTTCCGGTAACTTGTGCTGCGCTAGCAACCCGGATCTGGTCGATCCCGATCGCATCACTAGGTGTCGTATTATTCAAAGAACTAGAAAATTCTACTTTATCAAACAGGGTACTTGCAGTGTTGCCGATATATCCAAAGAAGAATTTGGAACTATTTTGGCCACCAGGAAAACTGGGCACGATTACCGACTCAACCGGATTGCCATTGAGGGTGAAAATCATGGTCAGGACATTATTGTTATCTCCCAAATCCGTGCCAAAGTATCCAAAAGCTCTCAGTGGACTAGCGAAAGCGATCGAGAGTTTGTTGGCACTATTAATAGATAAACCTTGAGTTCCATCTGTTGGGTAAGTACCATTGCCATTTACGCCACCAAATAAACCATATGTCGCATCTGCCTTTTGAACTTTGGTTGTAAGTGCCGAATTGTCACTTTTTTTGAGGTAGGAAAAAGTAGCATTTACATTAGAAATCGATGTACTCAGCCCATCAATAGTTTGCCCGGTAGTCGATGAAGTAGAAAATGATTCAAAGCCTTCTGTCGAGACAGTAACTGTATTAGTATCTGCGATAAATTGGTCGTAAGCACTCTGAGAATTGGGCGATTCGGATACTGTTAACGGGAATGGCGGATTGCCAACAGTACTCGGCGGAGTGCCAGTAGCAATTAGCGGTTTAAAATTTTGGTCGTATCCAGTGAAGGAAACGGCATTTGCATTGTTAGCAACCAACACGATCGCCGCCGTAGCGGTTAGCAGCGAACTCAAGTAAGTTATTTTCACGATAATAATTCTGGGCAGTCGGGGTTAGTACACGAGCGAACTAGCTAGGTTGGACGATCGCTCGACCGAAATGGAGATCGAGCGATCGGCAACATCAACAAGATCGGTCATAATACTGATGACAATACCATAGAATTACTTGCGTATTTTTATCTCTTTCCTTTGTATCGCAGTAGTCCAGCTATAAAAGTTGGGTAGAAACCTATCCTACAAATAAGGGGTACCAATAAAGCACCCCTTACTTAACTATTGAACTAGAGCCAGCGGTGGATTTGCAGCACTGACGCGTCGATCGATTACCGTGTCGATTAAGCCATATTCTTTGGCTTCGACAGCAGACATATAGAAATCGCGATCGGTATCTTCTTGAATTTTTTCGAGAGGTTGTCCGGTATGATCTGCCAAGAGATCGTTTAACTTACTTTTAATGTAGAGAATTTCCTTAGCTTGGATGGCGATATCTGTCGCTTGTCCCTGTGCGCCGCCTAAAGGCTGGTGAATCATGATCCGCGAACTGGGCAGACTCGTCCGTTTGCCTTTGGCTCCAGCACTGAGCAAGAAGGCACCCATACTAGCTGCAAAACCCATACAAACGGTGCAAACATCGGGGCGAATTTGGTTCATGGTGTCGAAAATACCCATCCCGGCGGAAACCGAACCGCCAGGGGAATTGATATATAGATAGATATCTTTTTCGGGATCTTCTGCTTCCAGAAATAACAGTTGCGCCACGATCAGGTTGGCTAAATCTGATGTTACTTGGTCGCCTAAAAAGATGATGCGATCGCGCAATAGCCGAGAATAGATATCAAAGGCGCGTTCGCCTCTGCCAGATTGTTCGATGACGGTAGGTATCATAGCTATGCCAATATATATCGATTCTTTCTATTATTACCCAATCTAGGGGCTAACGGTCTAGGGGTATCCGTACCAGGTGGGAGATGGGAGTTGGGAGTTGGGAGTTGGGAGTTGGGAGTGGGGGAGGTGTTAATATCAACTCGTCTAATTTGAGTCGATCGAGTCGCTCCTGTGAATATCGATTTATGGCGTTACCGATCCAGGGTACGATCTTCGATCCTTACCAGTCAACTGATTTCTCTTATCTCCCATCTCCAAGCTCCCAACTCCCATCTCCGATCCAGCAACGCCTAGTAATGAACTAGTGAAATAATCGGAACGTTAGGTAAATGAGATCGACCGTTGAGAGCGTCTAATTCGATGACAAAGGCGCAGCCGACTAATTCGCCGCCGAGTTCTTGTAATAATTTAGCGGTAGCAGCGGCGGTACCACCTGTGGCAATTAAATCGTCAACAATTAAGATCCGGTTTCCAGGTGTGAAGGCATCGGCGTGAATTTCTAGCCGATCGGTACCATATTCGAGAGCGTAATCGATCGATCTTACTGCTGCGGGTAACTTTCCAGGCTTCCGCACGGGAATGAAGCCGATCCCCATTTGATATGCTAGTGCAGCCCCAAAAATAAACCCCCGCGACTCCATCCCCACAATGTATTGAGGCTGCAAGTCTACAACCTTGTCGGCGAGTGTATCGATCGAGTATTTTAACCCGGCGGGATCGCGCAGTAGAGTGGTAATATCGCGAAATAAGATCCCTGGTTTAGGAAAGTCGGGAATGTCGCGAATGAGATTTTTAAGATCCATATATTTGGCGGGATGAATTGAATGTCGATCGCCCTACTAGCTAAAATGTCAATAAACTAGATCTAATTCCGGTTTGGAGACGGCTAGAATTGTAGTTAATGTCTGAAATTCGGGTATTCTGGTGTGGAGTAGATGTTAGCGATCGTCCTGGCAACTTTCGTGCTGTTAATGTCGATCGCAACAATTTTACCCCGGAATTGGGTCTAAATCTGTAGAGGATTTATGCCGCATCTATAAATTAGTCGATCGATTTTCTGATATATGATTGCATTACCGATCAATGGCCCTATGTCCGAGTCGCTGCTGGGAATAATTGAAAGTCTCCCCAACCCTGGCATCGATGGCGAGGCTTGTCCGCGCCGCACTAAAGTCGAACTCGATCTGATTTTACTAGCGATCGAAGCGATCGAATCGAGTAGTTCCGAACAAATTCTCGAACTTGCCAAAGAATTAAACCTCCAAGAGATTATCAAAAATCGGATCGTCCTCTGGCGGATGCGCTCTACCAATCCGATGCGGCGCGCGCACACGCGGCGGATTTTGTCGCTCAAAGAAGCCAAAGCCCTAAGTGCGATCGGTTGTAGGTTAGCCAGCCGTCTGGCGGTGCCGATTCGTCAACTCTTACAAGCCCAGCAGCAGCTCAGTGAGAAGCAAATTCCCCCTGAGTACAATTTTCGCCTTTCGGAATATTTAGACCGCTTCCGCGCCCATTTTCGCAGCAGAATGAACCCCCGCCGCGCGAAGGTCAGTATTTATCAAGATGATGATAAGTTAAATGAGTTGGCGGTTTCGCTACTGAGCAAGCTGCTGTTTTGTACGGGTACTCTCGGTACACAACGCTTGTGGATGAGTTTGTTTGATGGGGAAGTGAAGTAGTTTGGGTGTTAGGTGTTAGGTGTTAGGTTTTAGGTGTTAGGTTTTAGCAAAGATCTACCCACCCCGCCCTACGGGCACCCCTCCGAGGAGGGGATTTTCCCGATCCACACTTCTTACTCCTTACTCCTTACTCCTTACTCCTTACTCCTTACTTCCTCCCTCCTCACCGCCCTAAATTAATCGGTATGGCAAAAGAATACTACGAACGGGGTTTAGCGAAAGCCAAGGCTGGCGATAATCGTGGCGCGATCGAAGATTTCGATTTGGCGGCAATTGCTACGCCAGAATGGGCGGAAGTTTACTATCGCCGAGGTTTGGCTTATTTTGACTTGGGTGAAATTTTGACGGCGGTGTCGGAGTA
>NZ_JANYJC010000054.1 GCF_025361915.1 Chamaesiphon sp. GL140_3_metabinner_50 | reverse complement strand
TCGCCTCCACCTTCTTGGCATCGTCAAAACTGACTTTATCGATCGTTTTGAGCGTACCATCGGGTTGAACTTGCCAGATATCGTAAGTACCGATAACATCGCCTTGAGCATCGAGATCGACGTTACCGCTGGCACCTTGATAGTTGATTTTTTTACCAGCTTTGAGTAAGCTAATTGCTTGACACAGATCGGAAACTTCTTCGCCGGGGCCGCCTGCAACTTCGCGAACTTTACTAGCAATGCCTTCGCCCGTATTGGTTTTAGCTGCTTGTGCTGCTAGCATTAGTAGTGCGGTAGCATCCCAAGAGTGTTGGAGGTATGAAGTAAGCGGTTTTCCAGTTGCCAACCACTTCTTATTAAAGTCCTCTAAAGCCTTGCCATGTGCCCCAGGAACGGTACCGATCGCCCCCTCAATGATAAATTTGCCATCCGCTGTTTTTCCGACCTGATCGGGGAATTTTGGCGAGTAGGCACCATCGGGGAGCATAATTGTCACGCCTTTACTCAAACCTTGTTCGTAGGCGGCTTTGAGCAGTAGCGAACCCGTATCGGGATAGACGATGGTGGCTAGAGCTTGCGGTTTGCCTTCAAATGCGGCTTTGACTTCTGAGTCGAAGGTGGTGGCTTTAGGATCGTAACGGGTGGGTTTGGCTTCGTTGGTGACGGTACCGCCTAAACTTTTGAAAGCGGCGATGAATTCTTTTTCAAAGCCGACACCATAATCATTATTAATTGCGATTGTCGCAACTTTTTTAAACCCTTTTTTGAAGGCTAACTGAGCCATTGCTTTGGCTTGATAGGTATCTGGTGGAGCGGTACGCGCCCAATAGCCCTGATATTTACCTGCTTTGGCGCGCTCGGTAAAGACGGGACTGGTGCTTCCTGGCGAGATCATCATTACTTTATTTTTAGCGGCGACATCGGCAGCGGCGGTAGAAACGCCACTACCAAAAGCTCCCACTACACCAGCTACTTTATCAACTTCGGTGAGTTTTGTCATTGCCGAGGCACCCGCACTCGGATCGCTTTGATCGTCTTCGGAGATGAGAGTAACTGGCGCGCCATTGATGCCGCCGCAACTGTTAACGGTGTCTACTGCCATTTTAATCGCCAGCGGGAGCGGTTGCGCGATCGAGGCAGTATCGCCAGTATTCGATAGTAAGGAACCAATTTTTAACCCTTTACTATCGCCACCACTACTAGCCGTGGGAGTAGTACCACCACCAGTGCTACTAGTAGGATCGGTACAACTGGTCAGTAAACTGGCAAAAGTCGTTAATAATGCCATTACTAAAGCTAGTTTTGGCTGGATGCGTCGATTGGGCATAGTCATTGTTTTTAGATCGAACTCTTCACACACACAATGGCGATCGTTACTCGATCTGTCCATTGCCGTTGATGTTAGCACCTTTAAGGGGATAGGGGCTAGTGGACAGTGTGCCGACGGCAGGCTATCGCCAACGGCTGTCGCTCGCTGCAAGTAGGGAATAGGTAATAGGGGATAGGGGCTAGGGAATAGTAAATAGGATGAGCTATCGTAGATTGTTAGATGGAAACCAACCGTAAATTATTAATTCTCGATTTGGATGAAACGCTCATTCATGCTGCCGAAAAACCATTGGCAAGACTGCCAGATTTTTCGGTCTATAATTACCATGTTTATAAGCGTCCCAATCTCGATACTTTTTTACTAACTTGCTTAAATTGGTTCGATGTGGCGGTGTGGACATCTTCTGGTGCTGAATATGCAACCCAAGTCGTGGCGACAATTTTTCCCGATCCGCAAGCTCTTAAATTTGTCTGGACGAGCGATCGTTGTTCGATCGGCTATAATTACAATCTCGATCTTATCGATGGGCATTACCCTCAATATTACTCGCGCAAGCCGTTAAAAAAAGTCAAACGGCGCGGCTTTGACTTAGAAGCAGTCATTGCGATCGATGATACGCCCAAGAAGTGGGAAAAAAGTTATGGTAACTTAATTACAGTTAAGCCGTTTGAAGGCGATGAAACCGATCGAGAATTAAGTTATTTGCTCGACTATTTAAACATCCTCAAACACGAGCGTAATATCCGCAGTGTTGAAAAAAGAGGTTGGCGCGATCGGGTGGTAAACAAACAATAACAGTACCTCAAAGATCGATCCACGTATATCGATCCTAAATAAGAAGCTTAACCCTCTTTTTCTTACCTTTGCGCTCTTTACGCCTCTGCGGTTGCATTTCTTAGAGTCAGTAGGGTGGGTACTGCCTACCAACTAGGTTTCAGGCATAATCTATTCGATCGATAATTGCGCCTACTTACTTATATAGGGATCTGTAAGCTTAACTAGTAATTTAGATAATGTCACCACTAATTCAGTTACCCCACGATAAAATAAGCGTATCGACAATTATTCGATCGAACCATGAAAAATCATCTGTTGCCAACCGCTTTACTTGGTACGATCGCCTTAGTCAGCTTTGTTGCGCCTGCTATGGCTCTATCGCCAGTGCAGGTACAGCAAATCGCCAAACAAGCCACCATCCGGGTAACTAGATGCGATGTGGGATCTGGGATAATAATTGGGAAAAATAACAATACTTATACCGTGCTGACGGTAGCGCAGATAGTTAGAAAGAGCGGGTGCGAAATTGTCGCGCCAGACGAACAGCGGTATCGAGTTTCGCAGGTGAGAGTGTTTCCTAATAATGTCGATTTGGCGGTTGTCAGCTTTACTAGTAACAAAAACTATCCAGTTGCCAAACTCATCGATAATTCCGATCGCATCTCTGCTGGCGAACCGATTTATGTATCGGGTTTTCCGACATCTAGCGCGATTTCTCAGCCCGTTTTTACCTTTATCAAAGGGGATGTCGTCAGTAATAGCACCACGCAACAAGGTCAAGGCTATTCGCTCATTTACAATAATACGCTGCCAGGGCACAGTGGCGACCCCGTTTGGAGCGAGCGCGGCGAGTTAATTGCCGTTCGCGGACAGGGGGATGTCGATCCTAAGCTGCAATCGACGATGAATGCTAATGTGCGAGTCAAGACTGGATATAATTTGGGGATTACGGTTAATACCTTTACCAAACTGGCTAATACTGCCGGAATTAGCGGTTACACAACCGTGCCGATCTCAATTAAACCTAAGCCCGTAGAAGATTTAATTGCTAGTGCCTTACAAAAAGAGCGCAAAGGCGACTATCGGGGAATGTTAGCCGATATGGATCGGGCGATTTTTCTTGACTCTCAAAATGCCCGACTCTACTACAATCGCGGCGTTGCCAAATCGATGCTAGGGAATAAAGACGCGCTCGGTGACTATAACCAAGCAATTGCGATCGATCCGAATCAGGCTTCGGCTTACAACAATCGCGGGGTAACTAAATCTGACTTAGGCGATAATAAAGGCGCGATCGTAGACTATGACAAAGCTATGGCTCTTAATGCCAATGATGCCAGAACATATTACAATCGCGGCAATGCTAAAGCCAAGCTCGGTGCTACCAAAGACGCATTAAAAGACTTTAACCAGGCGATTGCCCTCGATTCTAAGCTAACCCAAGCATACTTGAGTCGAGGCACCGTCAAGGCGATGCTAGGCGACGCTAAGGGCGAACTCGCAGACTTAAACCAAGCGATTGCGATCGATCCTAATTATACCGAAGCTCACTACAATCTCGGTCTGGCAAAATTCAAGCTGGGCGATGCTCAAGGTGCGATCGTTAGTTTCAATCGGGCAATTGCGCTCAACCCGAAAGATCCCGAAACTTATCACGATCGTGGGAATGCCAAAGCTAAAACTGGCGACGATCGAGGCGCGATCGAAGACTACAACAAATCGATCGCGATCGATCCCGATCGTGCTAAAGTCTATGCCAATCGCGGCTCGGTTAAAGCTAAATTAGGCGATAAAAAAGGTGCGATCGTCGATCTTAAAAAAGCTGCCAATCGATTCAAACTTCAACGGCAAACCGCCAGCTATCAAAGAGTTATTGCCGAAATTAAACGGATCGGTTCGTAGATGATAATATGCTGAAGATTGGATATTTCGCTGAAAATGAAAAACTACTTGTTGCCAACCGCACTGCTAGGTACCATTGCCCTCATTAGCTATGTTTCCCCTGCTGCGGCTTTGTCCCCAGTAGAAATTCAACGTATCGCCAGACAAACCACCGTGCAGATTACTGGGTGTGACTTTGGTTCTGGGGTGATTATTCGCAAAGATGGCAATACTTATAGCGTGCTAACGGTGGCGCATAACTTTCAAAAGAGCGGTTGTGAAATCGTCACCGCCGACGATACCAAACACCAGACTAGTAAAGCAAAACTGTTTCCAGATCGAGTCGATTTGGCAGTAGTTACGTTCACTAGTAGCAAAAACTATCCAATTGCTAAATTAATCGATAATTCCGATCGCGTTGAAGCCACCGAAACAATTTATGTATCTGGATTCCCGTTATCTACCGCCATTAACACCTCGGTATTTTCGATCGTCAAGGGAGATGTGGTTGCCAATCCCCAAAATAAACAACAGGGCAAAGGTTACTCGCTAATTTATAGTAATAATACCTTACCCGGTTATAGTGGCGGCCCAGTCTGGAACGAAAGCGGCGAACTGATTGCCATTCACGGACAAGGCGATATCGATACCAAGCTCCAAACGACTATTAATGACAACGTGCGGGTGAAGACTGGTTACAATTTAGGGATTACGATTAATACATTTGCCAAGTTCGCCACCGCCGCCGGGGTGAGCGGCTATGCACCGACAAAAGTCGCCACTATCAAACCCAAGCCTGCCGAAGATTTACTCGCGACAGCACTGCTAGAAGAGAGTAAGGGCAACTATCAGGGGATGTTAGAGAATGCCGATCGAGCGATTGCGATCGACTCCAGCAACGCACGGCTGTACTATGTTCGAGGCGTTGCTAAGTCTCAATTGAGCGACAGACAAGGCGCATTATCAGACTACAACAAAAGTATCGCTCTCAATCCTAATGTTGCTCTAGCTTACTCCAATCGGGCTTACGCGAAAGCGGAATTAGGCGATATTAAAGGTGCAGTGGAAGACAGCAATCGGGCGATTAGGATCGATCCTGATTTACCCGAAGCTTATGTCAATCGCAGTCTGGCTAAGTTTCAGTTAGGCGATAATCGTGGCACGATTGAAGATGCTACTCGCGCAATTGCCCTCAGACCCAACTTTGCTCAAGCCTATTCTAATCGCGCTGTTGCCAAGTCAGAATTAGGCGATAATCAAGGTGCGATCGAAGACAGCAATC
This sequence comes from Chamaesiphon sp. GL140_3_metabinner_50, assembly GCF_025361915.1. GTDB lineage: Bacteria > Cyanobacteriota > Cyanobacteriia > Cyanobacteriales > Chamaesiphonaceae > Chamaesiphon. Next base: position 3,962 of record NZ_JANYJC010000054.1, on the reverse strand, counting down.
GTGCCATTAGCTTTAATCCTAAATTAGCAGAAGCATACATCAATCGAGGTTTGGCTAAATATAAGCTGGGCGAATATCAAGTAGCGATCGAAGATTTCAACCGCGCACTCGTCCTTAAACCCAGCCTCGTGCAAGCTTATAGCAATATCGGTGGTGCCAAACTCGCACTCGGCGATAACAAAGGTGCGATCGAGGCATGTAACCGCGCGCTGGCACTGAATCCTAACCTATTTGAAGGCTACTTCATCCGGGGGTTTGCCAAATACCAGAGCGGCGATAATCAAGGCGCGATCTCTGATTATAGCCGCGCCATTGCCCTCAAACCCAACTTCGCTCAAGCCTATGCCAACCGTGGGGTGGCGAAGTTAGCACTAGGCGGCGATAAGAAAACGGCAACGGAAGATTTACAGAAATCGGCAGCACTATTCAAGCAACAAGGGAAAATGGCTGACTACCAGCGCATCGTCACCGCAATGGAGCAAATTCCCTAGAACGATCGTTTTTTAGTATCGATCCAGCTCAAATAGCAGGCGGTACTCGATCGATCTGCCAATAATGGTGTCAGAAGATCGTAGAATGTCAATCGTGCCGATCGACAGATGCAATGAAGAAGAAAAAACTGGCAGTATTATTCGGTGGTAGATCCGTCGAACACGAAATCTCCGTCATTACCGCGCTCCAACTGATTAACGTCATCGATGTTACCCAATACGAAATTATCCCCGTCTATATCGCTCAAACCGGACGCTGGTATGTCGGTGACAATCTGCTCGACAAAAATTTCTACCGTCGCCTTCCCGGCTCTGTCAAATTAGCACAAGAAGTCGCGCTGTTACCGATCGCGGGTAGTAAGGGACTCACCTACCTCAATTCTCGTCAGAACGACATTCTGCCTATCGATATCTATTTCCTTGCCTTCCACGGCACTTTTGGCGAGGATGGGTGCATTCAGGGAATGCTAGAGATGGCAGATGCGACTTATACTGGCTGTGGCGTGCTGCCTGCGGCACTGGGAATGAATAAGTATCAATGTAAAATGATGCTTAAAGCTGCTGGTATTCCGGTTTTACCTGCGGCTTTAGTCGACAGGCGTGATGCCCAAACCAGCCTTGCAGCAGTCAGAGAACAGATTTTTGCAACACCCGGCTTAGAGCAATTGCCCCTATTTGTCAAACCCTGTAATTTAGGTTCGAGTATCGGGATTGGGGTAGCTAAAGACGAGCGGACTTTGAATGCTTGCTTGGTAAATACATTTCGATACGATAGTCATGCGATCGTCGAACCCTGTGTTAAAGAAATCGTCGAAGTAAATGTCTCGGTTTTAGATGATGATGAAATTACCGCATCAGTAATCGAAATGCCAGTTTCACTCAGCGGCATACTGACTTTTGAAGAAAAGTATCTCCGCGATGATGGTGGTAAAAAAACAGGCGGTAACGAATCGCAAGGGATGGCAAGTTTATCCCGCATTATCGACCCTCAAGAACTCGATTCCGAACTCAAACAAGCTGCGGTAGATTACGCTAAAAAAGCCTTTAAAATTCTAGGCTGTTCGGGTGTGTCGCGCATCGATTTTATCATCGATGCCAGTTGCGATAAACTCTATTTTAATGAGATTAATACTCTCCCTGGTTCGCTATCTTTTTACCTCTGGGTAAAATCCAATCCACCCTTGATGTATACCGAACTCCTCAATCGCATTATTCGCCAAGCCGAAAAACGCCAGGTGACGAAACTCGCACTCAAGCGTCAAGAGGGAATGCGCGCGCTATTCAAGTAGATTAGATCTAAAATGACGATCGCTATTAGTCAGGCTCAAATTCAAATTATCGTCGATCGTGCCGAACAGATTTATCCAGAAGAATGCTGTGGAATTTTATTAGGAACGATCTCCGGATCTCTCAAAACGGTTGTTGAAGTTATTCCCACGGTTAATGTTTGGGGAAATCCCGAACTAGCCGATGTTTTAGCAGATTTAACCGAAATTTGTAGAACTAAAACCAGTCGCTATACGATCGATCCTCAAGCTATTTTTAAAGCGACAAAACGCGGACGAGATTTGCAGCTCGAAATTGTAGGTTTCTTTCATTCCCATCCCGATTCTCCCGCCGTACCTTCTATCTGCGATCGCGATTTAGCCTGGGATGTCTATTCATATCCGATCGTCTCTGTAATGCAAGGAAAAGTCAAGGATTTCAAAAGCTGGGTTTTAGACGAGCTGAGTATATTTCAGCAAGAAGAAATTAGCTGCTTAAAACTCCCCTAAAACCTAAAACCTAATACCTAAAACCTAAAACCTAATACCTAATACCTATCCCCTCGGCGCAATCGGATCTAAAATCCGATTTAAAACTCGCAACTGATCGGCGGTACCCATACAAATTAACATATCCCGATCCATAATCATCGTTTCACCAGTCGGGCCGACAATCAGGTTACCATCCCGCCTACGGATTGCCAATACCAACGAACCAGACTGCGATCGTAATTTTGCCTCTCGCAATGATAAACCAGCAACCGGACAAACTTGTGATTCGATCTCGAATTCTTCCATATAAAAAGATCGATCGCTAGCCACAATCCCATCCATAAAATCCATCACATGCGGTCTTAAAGCCGCCGCCGCAATCCGTTTTGCACCAGTAATGTAGGGGGATATGACTTTATCAGCACCAGCACGCTGGAGCTTGAGTACGGCTTCTTCGTTACTCGCGCGCGATATCGCCCGAATTTTAGGATTGAGGGTTTTGGCAGATAAAATAATATACAGATTTTCGGCATCAGAAGGCAATGCTGCCACCAGACAGGCAGCTTTTTCTACGCCCATTTTTAGGAGCGTTTCATCAAGCGTAGCATCGGCTTGGATGGCATTATAGCCCTCTGCTTGAGCTATTCTTACCTGTTCGCTACTCGCATCGGCGATCGCAAATGTCGTACCTTCAGCCGCAAATTCAGCGGCAATTTGTCGCCCGATGCGTCCAAAACCACAGATGATAAAGTGTTCGGATAAAGATTCCACGAGTTTTTTTTGTTGCCTGAGTCTTCTACCTTCTATAAAATAGCCTTCAATTAGGGCTTCCGTAAATCGATTGACGATGTAACCAATGGTAATGACTCCCGCTAAAATTAAGGCGATCGTAAAAATTCGCCCCCGATCTCCTAATTTTTGCGTTTCGCCATAGCCAACTGTGGTTAGGGTAATGACAGTCATATATACTGCATCTAACCAGTGCCAATGCTCTACTAGGCTGTACCAGAGGGTTCCAGCAATAAATACTAGTGTTAGGGCAATTCCACCCCGTTGCAAGTCTTTCCTGATGCGACGATATTTTTGCTCGGCGGAATCCATTGCTGTTAGTTGACAGTTACGCCGTAAAAGATACTTTGATAATCGAGCCAGAGCATCTGGGTATTTAAATTTTAAGGGCTAAACCGATTTTTTTGGCAACCATTTTAAACCAGCCAGTCCAATTCCTAGATAATTTGCAGACAGATCTACTAAGTCGAATGTTCGCCAGGGAATCCAAATTTGAGAAATTTCTTCGATCGTCATACCGATCGCGACGATCGAGCAACCTAATAATACCTTGAATCTGCCGATTTTTATGGTGCGACCGTCGAGCGCATAGTTAAGCAAAAATGCTAAAGTACCAATCAGTACTAGGTGCCCAATTTTATCGCCAAATGGAAAACTGCCTACCCAATTAATCATCGTTCGCAGTCGCCCTAAGTCGTTGCCAATAATAATCCCGGCAACAAACAGAAAGAATAGGGAAAAAGGCAGCCAGCGTTTTAGTCGCATTTAGTTATAGCCAATAAACGATCTATTTAAACCACAATTGAGATCGAGCCTCATCCCCCTTAAAAAGCTATGCCTTACCCACAGATCTTACATGCCATACGGGTTGCGGTTTCCACAGGTAGGGGCAATTCATGATTTGCCCCTACCTGTGGAAACCAGC
>NZ_JANYJC010000048.1 GCF_025361915.1 Chamaesiphon sp. GL140_3_metabinner_50 | reverse complement strand
ATTTTACTCAGTTTTCATCAGCCATCTCTGGATGTCTAAATGATGCTCATCTGCACCATAAAAAGGAGCTTGATTCCTTGCTCACACTCCGCTTTTCAGCATTTTGACAAAACTCAAATTATGACCGTGTGAAGTATAGTTAAAAAGATTGACGATCCGTATCTGTAATTTGGGAATACTATTTTTATTGCTCGATTAAAACTACGAATTCATACCTGAGAATGAGTAAATTTAAGGATTTACCTGCACTTTTTCATATATGATTCTATCATCCTAAATACAATCAATACGAAGCTAATTATTATTTAAATGAATTTAGTCATTACATTTTGAATTTAAAGAATGGTGATATCAACGCAATTATTTACTTCAAAAATATATTGTCAAATTTAATGGAAGATGAAGAAATTGCCATTGTCACTGTTCCTCCACATACGGCTGGAGAATCTTCTGGTATACAGAAGCTAGCTAAATATTTAGTTCGAGACAGTAAAAATTATATCGACGCTATTCGATGTCTTGAGAGATTTAAGACAGTTCCTAAATCTTCACAGAATCTAGGAAGTAGAAATGAACACACTCATTTAGATTCTATTAGAATGAGTAATTCTTCATTAGTCAAGGATAAAAATGTTATCTTGCTCGATGACATAATAACAACAGGTAGCTCTACAAATGCCTGTCGAAAAATAATATATGAGATGGGAGCTAAAGAAGTCAAAATAGTCTGCCTAGGTAAGACTATTAGACAAGTTGAATATGCTCATCGTTTAGTTGAAGAGAAATTTCAAGAAGAGTTACAAATCCTTGACTTTGAACATCATACAAAAACAGAGGAGATCGAAATGATTTTTGATTGTGAAACGAGTAACATAGAACAAGATGATGAAGATCGATGGCTCGAAGAAATCTATAAGCTGGAATCTTCAAGGAGATGCAATCTTGATAATATCTCTGGTTGGATAAGTTGTGCTGAAATTCATTTAGGTGAATGTGCTGAAGAAGCTCATAAAGCTTTGGATGGAGAAGATTACCTAACACCTATCAACCCATTCTTAAAAGTCTTTGCAGATTTAGAATAATGCCAAATTTAGCATTAGCTAATAATCGCTTACTCTAATAACTAGAATCGATCGGTTGCCAATTTGACTAATGATTTACTCAGGAAAACCCAGTGACTTAGGCACATCACTAATTTTCACCATCAAAGTTAACGGCTCCAGCGATGAAGCTGTAAACCGATATTGCTCGTAAAACTGCTTTGCCTCCTCCGAAATCGCATGAACTAGAATCGCTCGTATCCCCGCGATTTCCGCAGCCTTGAGCGTCCTCAACACTGCATCACGCAACAAACCCCGCCCGACTCCAGCATGAATTCAGATCGACTCTTACCTTGCAATTCAGCCGCTCGATCGATTAAATCGCGTTGATTCTTCTTAGCACGAATGTTGATGGTGACATCGCGGATGTCATTGGTTAAACCTTCATTTACTGAGGCGTACATAACGCTTCCTCCTCTGCGGTAGGTGATGTTTCTAATGTAAAAGTTTTGTCAATACAATGTCAACACATTATCGATTAAGACCAATTAACGCAGTAATTGACTACTCCCCGCCTCTTAAACACTCCATAAAACCCGATCGAACCCCTTTTCGCCCATATAGAAATAGCCCCCACTGGCGGTGCGCTAATCCCTTCGGGAAGGCTGTACCTACGGTAGGCACAGCGTCTCCGGGTCGATCCGACCACGGAGAATCGACATCAACAATGTCTCTCATGCGCTCCGTAAGCAGAAGTGTGGGGTAAAAGTCTACGCCACACCACACTTTTAGACTGCCGATTTTAATTAACCACGCGCGACCTATACAATTTAATTGCCGAATTGACAACTGCTTCGAGTTCCTTGACTTCTGACTGAAGTGAGATCGTGCTGCTGGTGGCTACCTCGGCATTTGCTTGCAATTTCTTGGTGATAATCCGGACGAGGTTGATATCTTCACTAGATAATTTCTCTGTTAGTGTAATTACCTCTCTACTGAGCAAGCGCATCAGGTGTCTAGATTCATCTAGGGTTTGCATCGAGTTGCTCACAGACTCCTTTACCTGCTGAACTTGCGTATCGGCAGTATTAATCGACTCTTTGACTGCGCCAGCTCGTTTGAGCGAAGATCTCATATCGGCGATTTCTTCTTGCAACTGTGCTTTAGTCAGAGCCAATCCAGTTTGGATGCCGATTTGTCGCAACCATTCTACTTCGCTTTCTTGCCACTCGCGATAGCTAAAACATTGATGTACCGATAGTAGCCCAAATACCTCATTCCGATCGCCAACAATCGGGACTACCATCATGGCTTTAACGGCATTTGTGACCAAGTTATCTACAAAGTCAAGACTTATTCCGGCTTCATGAATATTGTCGATCGCGTGGACTTGGCTGTGATGAGCTTCTTCACTGTTGTATACTTCCAAGCAAGGGTCGGCAAATACCGATCCTTCTAGCGGTGCTAAAGCAGGTAAAGTCGATTCGGCATAAACTCTACCGCTACTTTGGTTGGCAATGCTGTAGACGATCGCCCGATCGCACTTTAAAATAGTCTGAGCTTGAGCTGTTGCAGTTGCCAGCACATTGGTGCGAGTGCGACATTGGTGAATTTTTTGAGTTGCAGATATCAGCAGCTCGTTGTAGTACTTTTGCCGATCGAGCGCGGACTGAATTTTTTGACACTCCGACCATCTGAGGGCGTTATCTATAGCCCACCCGATCTGACCTGCCATTTGAACTGCAAGTGTGACTTCTTCTGGCTTCCAGGCTCGTGGCGCGGAACATTGATGCATAATCAACAAGCCATATAACTCCCGATCTGGCAACAATAAGGGGACGACTAAGTTGGCTTTAACTGCCAGTTTGCTCAGGGTTTCGATATGACAATCTGTAATTCTGGCTTCATGGATATTATCGATCGCACTTACTCTACCTTGACGGTAGCTGTCGATGTGTCGTGATTGGAAACAAGGATCGTCGATTCTGAGTGCTTTTGTTTGGGGAAATCCTGGTGCTACCGACTCGGCGACAATCTCGCCCAAATTCTGTGGCTGTAAGCTATATACTACCGCGCGATCGCAGTTGAGAGCTTCTTTGACGCTTTCTACACTTGCCTGAAGAATATCTTCAGTGCGGGAGCAGTTATGAATTCTAGAGATCAGATTGGTGAACATAGTTACAGCAAAAGACATCAGAATGGGTCGGGAGCAGATATGCTACATAAACTAGTGTAGACTAACTAGCAATGTTTTATACAGTAGTTTTGTTTGGCTGGTAGAAATCGATCGGTGGTAAACCGTCAATGCCTTGACCTGTCAATCCTGACTACAGTTCTGCTGCTGGGAATAACATCACCCATCCCGATTTTTACACTCAGTATTTACGCAGTTTGTCCTCATAATCTGACTGAGTTGTCACTTTGCTGTAACTTCCGCTGGCACCAGCGCGATCGTTTTTGGGAGAGGGGGGAAGGGTTAACCCCTCGCCTTTCCCTCTTAGCTTCTGGCTCCGAGTCGCTGCCAAAACTGTTTCTGGCTAGGTAGTGGCGCAGCCATCTGGATGACTCGTTCGAGCAGTCGCGGCACTAAATAGTTGCCCCAAACGGCTAAATGACTTTGCCAGCCGATGATGACTTCATGCTGGTTGCGATCGATCCCTCGGATGAGAGCCTGTGCGACGCGCTGTGGCGACATCGGTATTACTCCCCAAAATAACTGTAAGTCTCTCACCATATCGGTATCGGTAAGTGTCGGTAGTAGCGACATCACTCGTACGTTGTGGCTGGCTAATTCGCCCCGTAGAGCTTGGGTAAAGCCCAAAATAGCAAATTTAGTTGCCGAGTAGGTAGACATCGTTGGTGCGGCAACCTTGCCCATTAAACTGGCAACATTAACGATCGTCCCTTCTTGCTGAGATACCATCCGGCGCGCCAGTAGGCGGGTGATGGTATACATTCCCAGCAAGTTGATGGCGATCTCTTCTTGAACGTGAGGTAATTTCGATTGTAGAAATGGAGCTTGATAAGCCACACCCGCACAGTTGACGAGGAGATGAATTTGACCGTAATCTCGCCATGCTTGCGAGATGACGATATTTACCCGCACGCGATCTGTTAAATCTAAGACTAGCGGGATGACTTCGACACCCATTGCGGCGATATCGATGGCAATTTCCGCCAGCCGTTGTTGGTTGCGGGCGACTAATAGCAGTCGCTTGATGCCACTTTTGGCTAGTTCAAAGGCAATTGCTTGCCCGATTCCCCGCGATGCACCAGTGACGAGGGCTGTTTTTCCTTGTAAATTCATTTTCAAAACCTCCAAAGGTGAAACTCGTAGTATGGCAACTTTGGCTGCGTTAGCTATGCCACGAGCGATCTGGGACTTAAATATCGATCGAATACTTGTGAGATAGCTAGATTTATCAACTAACAGAGTGTGTGGCATGACTATGCAAACAGTAATTGTGAGGGGAGCTACTGTGAGCATTTGTCAGTAAATTGCCATCATGCGGCGTACCAGGATTGGCAAGTAACCAGATATCGAGCATTGTTGGTTGATGCCCGATCGAGGTGAAGTGTCGATCGATAAACACACATTATCAGACAGATCTAGCTTCTGCAATATTTATTAATAAAGTTAGGCAATCTTGATATATGTCTATCCAATTCTCAGGGATCGCAGTCGCAGCTATTTTGAGGTTAATGTGCTGTGTAGCATAGCTTACACGACGATCGATCGGGGTTGGGAGGTGAGTTGTTTCTGAGAAGCTCTGATTTTGATGAGAGCGGGATCGCAGATCGATCTCCCATCTCAAATCGACACTAGGTAGAGCGATAAATATTAAAATTGGGCATACTTAGTCTGCGGAGGTATGTAATCGCACTCGATGTAGATCGAGATCCCGATCTAGTCTCCAAGCCCAATTTTCCTCATTATAGAGATAGTCATGCAATCGAATATTTGGGATGACGAGGATAATAGTGCAGATTTAGGAGATCCCGCACGACAAAGACTCGAAAAAATATTAGCAATTAAACAAAGCCTAGAGCGAGTTACTTCTTTAGAACAAACGATACCACTGTTAATTCAGTTGGGTAATAGTTTAGTTGCTGATGGACAATTTGACAGGGCACTCGCCGCTTATGATAATGCGATCGCGATCGATCCTGAATGCGATCGAGCTTGGCATAATCGCGGCATTGCCCTCGGTCGAATGGGCAAACATAATGAAGAAATTATTGCATACAATCGAGCGTTGGCGATCGATTCTCAAGATTGTGAAGTTTGGACTAATCGCGGTTTGGCTTTATGTCAGGTAGATAAAAATCGAGAGGCAATTGAGTCATTCGATCGGGCGATTGCAATCGAGCCAGATAACTATGAAGCATGGAATCATCGCGGGTTTGTATTATATCAGTCTGGCAAAAATGAATTAGCGATCGCATCATTCGATAGAGCGATTGCGATTAATCCTAACTACGATCTAGCATGGACTTATCGGGGAATTGCTCTAAGTGAGATTAACAAAAGCAAAGAAGCAATTACTTCTTTCAATCTGGCGATAAATATTCAACCACATAACGATCGGGCTTGGTATCAGCTTGGGGTAACATTATATCGACTGGGTAAAAATATCGATGCGATTGCAGCTTTAGATCGGGTATTAGCCATCAAGCCAAATGACTGCGAGGCTTGGTATCTTCGGGGCATCGCACTCAGCGAACTAGATCGATATCTAGAAGCAATTACCGATTTCGATCGTGCCTTAGCAATTAAACCCGATCTTGTCAAAGCATGGTATCAGCGCGGAATTGCTCTAAGTAAAGCTGGCAAAAATGCCGCCGCAGTAGAGTCATTCAGTCGGATAATTGCGATCGATCCCGACGATTATAAGGCTTGGCATCATCGCGGTATTGCATTACTAGAATTACATAAAATTACCGCAGCAATTATCGACTTCGATCGGGCATTAGCAATTAATCCCCGCTACCATCAGTCTTGGTATCATCGCGGAATCATACTAGCTCGACTGGAACGAAATGAAGAAGCAATTATTTCATTAGATCGAGCGATTGCAATCGAGCAAAATGACGAGCGTGCTTGGTTGCATCGCGGTTTGGCAATGGCTAAAATCGGTAAAAATGAGGTAGCATTAGTCTGTTATAATCGAGTTATTGAAATCGACCCAGATAACCATCTAGCTTGGTATAATCGGGGTTTGGTACTCCACAATACAGACAGAGATAAAGCCGCTCTGGTATCATTCGATAGAGTAATTGCAATTAAACCAGCCGATCGTAATGCTTGGTATGGTCGCGGAATTGTCCTCGGTCGGTTAGCAAAAAATGATGAGGCAATTGGATCTTTAGATCGAGCCTTAGCGATCGATCCAGATTTTTATGACGCATGGAATCATGGCGGCACGATCCTCAATAAATTAAATCGAAATGAGGCAGCAATTACTTATTACGATCGCGCTTTAGCAATTAAACCCGACTTTTATGCAGCTTGCCACAATCGCACGATTTCACTACGATTATTAGGTAGATCTAGTGAAATAGTCGATTCGCTCGATCGCGGATTGGAAATCGAACCTGACAATTATCTAGATTGGATTCAGCATGGCTACGCGCTAGTTGAGTTGGCTAAATATGCCCAAGCTGCCAACTCATTCGATCGCGCTTTAGCAATTAAACCTGACTGTTATGAGGCTTTATACTATCGGGGGAATGTCTGCCATCATTTAGGTGAATATGAAGCGGCAATTACTAATTTCGATCGCGCGGTAGCGATTAAACCCGATTACTATGATGCTTGGAATTATCGCGGTTATTCATTAATGGAATTAAACCGAGATAAAGCTGCTCTCGCATCTTTCGATCTCGTAATTGTTAAGCAACAGCACAATTATGTAGCGTGGAATTATCGGGGAGTTGCATTAGGTAAATTAGGTAGATATGAGGAAGAAATTGCTGCTTACGATCGCGCCATTGCGATCGACCCTACTCTCGATAGTGCATGGTACAATTGTGGTGCGACTCTCCATCAATTAGGCAAACATGAGCAATCGATTAGCTACTTAGATCGCGCTATAGCAATTAAATCGGGTTTGCATGAAGCTTGGAACTTGCGGGGCATATCGCTCCGGCAATTAGGTCGATATGAAGAAGAAATTGAGGCTTACATTCAAGCCATGACAATTAAGCCAGACTACTATCCGGCTATTTATAATCGAGCTTGTTGCTATGCAATTAAATGCCAAATCGATCTTGCTATTCAATATTTAGCGCAAGTAATTCAATTCGATTCAAGTACTTATAGCGCACTCGCTAATACCGATGCCGATTTCGATCGAATCCGTCACGATCCGAAATTTATAAGTTTAATCGATCGATAAATATCGACATCGATTTGGCAGTTATACTAAAGATTGCGTGCGACTATAGCTCGTCCGGCAAATTTTTTAGTTAACGATTGTTGCAGCGATTTTGGCAACCATGAAATTTTCTGATAACGATCTCCCAATCTTTTTTGTAATAACTCTGCCTCGATCGATCTCACATCACTAAAATAGGCAGAATATTGGCTATGAATTTCCGCAGCAGTTCGATAATAAGTAAATTCATCCAGCCAAATACAGGTATCTTGGCTCCATTGCATCGGACTTTTACCCTCCTTAAAAGACCCCATTCCCAGCGATCTTAATAACAAAGTATAATAAATTCTGGGAGTACTTTTTTTCGGAAACCAATGTAAAAAGGGAATATCGCAATGTCCCTCTCGCCACGTACTTTTATCGGGAAATATCGTTAAAAGCTGACCGCCCGGTTTAAGTACCCGCTGAAATTCAGCTAGGGTTTTGTCAAGCTCTCTAACATGTTCGATAACTTGATTGCTAACTAAAAAATCAAAGTAATTATCTGGAAATGGAATTTTGTTCTCTTCCATTTTTAAAATTGCCGTACCAAATAAAACTGAATTTTCTAGCTCTGAATAAACAGCCGCTCCACCAAAAGTATCGCAACCAAATGCCTCAACTTCTCGCGCTCTCAATAATTTAACAATCTCGCCGCCGCCGCAACCATAGTCGAGTACTCTGACTGGCTTAGAGTCAGAATTATCGATAACCCACTGAGTACAAAAATCGTAATTACTTATTGTCGTCAGTCCTAACGCAGACATATCTACTCTCCTTGGTACGATCGATTGGGATTCAGTAATTGCTGTAGTTATATTACAACTCAAGCTTATTACTAAATATGCCCAAATCGATACCAAAGATCGATAATATCGTCAGATCTAACTCGCACACTCTACAATACCTTCGCAATTACCGTCCGATGGCGCGGCGTGTTGGCGGTAATTGTCGGAGCCTCAAAACCAGCGTCGATTAACGATTGGACAATGTCGAGGGTAAAATAGCGATCGAGATACGGCTCGGTACTTTTAAGCAGTGTTAAGATATATGGAGCCATTTGGGCGTAAATATCTGACTCAGGATTCATATCCATAATCGCAATATGTCCGCCCGGTTTGAGTAAACGTTTAGCTTCTTGAAAAATCTCGCGGGTGGCTGTCTGCGGTAACTCGTGACAGATTAAAAATAAAGATATCAAATCGTAACTGTGTGCGGGTAATCCCGTACTTTCGCCTGCGGCGTGAACCCAATTAATACGGCTAGATTGTTGTCGATCGGCGCGGTAATTAGCAATCGCTAAAAAGTAAGGTGACAGATCTAAACCCGTCAACTGTGCGTCGGGATAAACCTGCTGCATGGCAAACGTACTCATCCCCACACTGCAACCGATATCGAGAATAGTTTGCGGTGGCGCGGGCAAAGATCCGACAATTAGGTCGTGATAAGTTTGGCGGAGCTGAGTATCGCCAGTCGTTCCAGTTTCGGCAAAAATCTTGGCATGAACCGAGTAAGCGGCGACTTCGACTTCCATCGCGGCATCCCAACTCATATTCCCGCGATCGTACGCATGAAATGAGGTGAGATAATATTTTGGATACTCAAGATCGGGGGTAGTAATCTTCGCTAAATCTGTCTCCCACTGCGGCGAAAACGCCGTTTGACTGCCTCGCGATCGCAAAAACTTCACATCGTCCCGCCAAGCCACCCCGATCGACTCCGCCCGTTTAATAATCAATTCCCGCGCTTGATGTTTGGCAAATTTCGCGATCGGTTTAATTGAGAGTAAGCTATTTACTACCTGGCTGGCAATCCGATCTGTTGGTTTGATGCTGGCTGTCATAATTTAGGCGTTAGGTGTTAGGTGTTAGGTGTTAGGTGTTAGGTGTTAGGGTGCGAGTCTTTCGATTTGCCATTTATCGGCGACTAGTCGATAGCGTAACCTGTCGTGGAGGCGACTGGGACGACCTTGCCAAAATTCAATTTCGTGGGGGATAACGCGCACTCCTCCCCAGTGTGGAGGTTTGGGAATTTCGCGATCGTGGTATTCGGTTTCTAGCTGTTGTAATTTCTGTTCGAGGATCGATCGATCTTCGATAATCGTACTTTGTGCTGAAGCCCACGCTCCCAGTTGACTGCTGTGCGGGCGACTGTGAAAATAGCTGGTAGCTTCCGATTCTGAGACAAATTCTATTTTACCCTCAATCCGCACTTGGCGTTCTAAATCGCCCCACAAAAAGACTAAAGCAGCATAGGGACAGTTTTGAAGTTCGACCCCTTTTTGACTGTTGTAATTGGTGTAAAATACAAATCCGCGATCGTCTACAGCTTTGAGCAAAACAATTCGCGCTGAAGGTTTACCCTCAGTCGTTACCGTCGCCACCGTCATTGCATTTGGTTCTAATAAATCTGCCGCTACAGCTTGATCGAACCACAGTTGAAATTGCTCGTAAGGGTTCGCCAGAATATCTGATTCTAATAATCCTGCTTGAGTATAGTTTTTGCGTAAGTCAGCAATTTTCATAGAGATGGGAGTAGTAAGTAAGAAGTAAGAAGTATACATATCTGTAGGTTGGGTTTCGCGGGCTTCTACCCAACTCTCTGGGAATGTTGGGTTTCGCGGGCTTCTACCCAACCTACGCAAGTTATTTAATCTAAAACCTAAAACCTAATCCCTAAAACCTACTTCTCCCGCTCTAGCATTTGTTTTGCATCAGCTAGTTTTGCTAATTGTTCGGCACTAATCTGAGGGTAGGCTAATTCTAACTGCTTGAGATGGCTACAGATAATATCTGCGACAGTTAGCCGGGTAAACCACTTGCGATCGGCAGGAATGATATGCCAGGGAGCGGCTTTGGTACTAGTATGGTTAAAGATATCGGTATAAGCTGCCTGATAATCATCCCAACGATCGCGTGCCTTAATATCGTCAGCACTAAATTTCCAGTGCTTTTGGGGTGCTTCGATTCGTGCTAAAAACCTTTTCTTCTGCTCGGCTTTAGAGATATGGAGAAAAAACTTGATGATGACTACACCATTATTGGTTAAATATTGTTCAAAATTGTTAATTTCTTGAAATCTTTGGTGCCAAATTTCTTTGAGATCGACTTGTGGTAAATTCTGCTTGAGTAATAGTTCGGGATGAATGCGGACGATGAGCGTTTCTTCATAATACGATCGATTGAAGATGCCAATTCGTCCGCGTTCGGGTACGCATTTGTGCGCGCGCCACAAGTAATCATGGTCTAATTCTTCCGTTGAAGGACTCTTAAAACTGTAAACTTGACAACCTTGCGGATTGATACCAGACATCACATGTTTAATTGTGCTATCTTTCCCGGCGGCATCCATCGCTTGGAAAATAATTAAGACTGCAAATTTATTCTGAGCGTACAGAATATTTTGATACTCTGCTAATTCAACAATATTCGCGGCTAATTTGGTTTGTGCGGACTCTTTATTCTCAAATTTTCCCGTATCCGCCGGATCGTAATCCTGAAGATCGATCTTTGTGCCTGGTGAGACGATCGTTTTGGGGCTGGACATAATTGTGCTGCTAATTTAGCCTAAGTTTGGGGCGGCATTTCTATATTTTAATGACTTAATGCCTGTCAGATCCAGATCGCGGCGACGATTGACAATTTCGATCGCACAATTTATTCGATCCACAATTTGGCAAAAATGTCAACCAATAATTGACTTAACTCGTTCTTAACCTTAATTTTTGGCGATCGCGGTTTACTTGTTTGCCCTTGTCCTGATACATTGAGCGAATAGTGGCTCATGTAAATTAATAATTCTACTTTTGTATTTATGAAAGTCCTGGTAATTGGCGGTGATGGTTATTGTGGTTGGGCAACTGCGCTGTACCTGTCTAACCGGGGGTATGATGTCGGAATCTTGGATAGTTTGGTGCGGCGACATTGGGATTTAGAGCTGGGAGTAGAGACACTTACGCCAATTTCCACCATCCACCAACGGATTCAACGCTGGCAAGAATTGACAGGCAAAACAATTGAATTATTTATAGGCGATATTAATAATTATGATTTCTTGCAAAAATCGCTCCAAAAATTTCAGCCCCAAGCGGTAGTCCATTTTGGCGAACAGCGTTCGGCACCATTTTCGATGATTGATAGGGAACATGCGGTGCTGACTCAGGTAAATAATGTGGTGGGTAATCTCAACCTGTTATATGCCTTGCGCGATGATTTCCCCGATTGTCACCTCGTTAAATTAGGGACGATGGGCGAATATGGTACGCCGAATATCGATATCGAAGAAGGATACATTACGATCGAACATAACGGTCGTACCGATACCTTACCCTATCCCAAGCAGCCGGGAAGTTTTTATCACCTGAGCAAAGTTCACGATAGTCACAATATTCAGTTCGCCTGTAAAGTTTGGGGCATTCGCGCCACAGATCTCAATCAGGGGGTAGTATATGGGGTGCTGACAGAAGAAACCGGAATGGACGAACTGCTCATCAACCGTCTCGACTATGACGGCATCTACGGTACGGCTCTCAATCGCTTTTGCATTCAAGCTGCGATCGGGCACCCGCTAACGGTGTATGGTAAAGGCGGACAAACTCGCGCCTTCTTAGACATTCGCGATACCGTCAGATGTGTCGAACTCGCCATCCAAACTCCTGCTAATCCCGGCGAATTCCGCGTCTTCAACCAGTTTACAGAGTTGTTTAGCATTAACGATTTAGCACTGAAAGTCAAGCAAGCCGGAATTACATTAGGATTGGACGTAGATATTCAGATGTTGGCAAATCCCCGCATCGAAGCCGAAGATCATTATTTCAATCCCAAAAATACCAATCTGCTCAATCTGGGACTCCAGCCACATTTTCTCTCAGATTCGCTGCTCGATTCCTTACTCAATTTTGCCATTAAATACCAACACCGCGTCGATCGATCGCACATTTTGCCTAAGGTGAGTTGGAAATAGGCTTTAGGCTTTAGGTTTTAGGTGTTAGGGGAAGAGGGGATAGGTGTTAGGGATTTAAGATTAAGAGGACGCTTGCGTCCCAAAACCTAAGGCTCAAAGCCCAAAGCCCAAAACCTAAAGCCCAAAACCTAAAGCCTAAAACCTAATTTAAGGTAAAATAGTGGAGAATTAAGATGCTGTGTTAGGAACAATAAATTTTATGAAACGGTTTGCCCGTCTGCTGGTTGCTTTTAGTCTCTGTTTGACTTGTTTCGTTGGTATCGCGCCCCAAGCAATGGCAGCTAGTTGGCATAGCTCCACAATCTTCTTGGCTGCTGAACCAGCAACTGGAGAAGTCATTCGCAATAGTGCCGATAGTAAATTGAGCACTGAGTTTGGTAAGAAAATCGATCTCAATAATACTAATGTTCGCTCGTTTCGGAAATATCCCGGTCTTTACCCTACCCTCGCCCGCAAAGTAGTAGACAATGCTCCCTACAAGACAGTCGAAGATGTATTGAGTATTCCTGGTTTGAGCGAAAAGCAGAAAGAAATGCTCAATGCCAATCTTGACAAATTCACGCTCACCTCTACCGATGATACCTTTAACGAAGGTGGCGATCGCTATAACAATGGTTATTACTAACTAAGTAATTTACAACTCTACCCCATGTTTCACTTCCCGCCTACATTCAAGGTGGGATTTTTTTATACCGATCGTCACAGATAATGAAGTTAGGTAATAGTGAATAGTGGATATGCTTTAGCAGTAATCGTATTTGTTACTCCTTACTCCTTACTCCTTACTCCTCCCCCACCTATGTCCCTACCTACCAACTTTGATGTCATCGTCGTGGGAGCTGGAGCGGCTGGATTGTACTCAGCACTGTGCTTACCAGCCTCACTGCGGGTGGCGATTGTCAGTAAGGCTAGTTTACCCCTCTCGGCGAGTGATTGGGCGCAGGGGGGAATTGCAGCGGTAGTAGATCCGCAAGACTCGGTAGACTTACATATTGCCGATACCCTCAAAGCCGGGGCGGGATTGTGCGATCGAGCTGCGGTAGAATTTTTAGTTACCCATGCCGCGAAATGTATCGAATCTTTAGTCGATTTGGGGGTAGGATTCGACAGAGTAGATGAGAAACTAGCCTTGACTCTAGAAGCGGCTCATTCGCGCCCCCGCGTGCTTCATGCGGCAGATACCACAGGGAGAGCGTTAGTTAGTACTTTAGCCGATCGCGTGTTGGCACAACCAAATATTACGGTATTTACCCATGCCTTTGCCCTAGATTTGTGGCTCGAAGCCGGAACATGTCGGGGAATTAGTCTCTTATATCAAGGGAAAATTATGTGGGTAACAGCTACCGCCGTTGTCTTAGCCACAGGCGGTGGGGGACAGGTGTACGCTCAGACTACCAATCCTGAAGTTAGTACTGGCGATGGCGTGGCGATGGCGCATCGAGCTGGGGGAATTTTGCGAGATTTAGAATTCGTGCAGTTTCATCCGACTGCGCTTACTAAAGCTGGTGCGCCGAGATTTTTAATTAGTGAAGCGGTACGCGGTGAAGGTGCCCATTTAGTCGATGACAAAGGTTATCGGTTTACCTTCGACTATCACCCCGCCGGAGAACTCGCCCCCAGGGATGTCGTCAGTCAGGCGATTTTCAGTCATTTACAAAAACATAGCCCCGATCCGGCTACCGGGTGCGTCTGGCTCGATCTCAGCCCCATTCCAGCCGCAAAAATTCGTCACCGATTCCCAAATATCATTCAAGTTTGTCAGCATTGGGGAATCGATATTCTCAATGAATTAATCCCAGTTGCGCCAGCCGCACATTATTGGATGGGAGGAGTGCAGACAGATTTGATGACGCGAACCAATATTCCGGGTGTATATGCAGTCGGTGAAACTACCAGCACGGGCGTGCATGGAGCCAATCGCTTGGCGAGTAATTCGTTATTAGAATGCGTGGTATTTGGCGCGCAATTAGACCTAATTCCAATCGTACCGCGCGCTCTAAATTTGAGTGCGATCGATCCAGCACAAGTTGAAATCCCTGACTTAGATTTTAGGATTAAAACAATCGCCCAAAATTCAGCAGATTGGAGCGAGATTCGCGATATTCGTGAAGAATTACCACGCCTAATGTGGCAAGCTGCCGGGGTTTGTCGCGATCGCAATAGTCTAGAAATAGCGATCGATCGAGCTAAAATATTACAGATAGAATTCGATCTCTTACCAATTTCTCAACTAATTACCCAAATTTTACCATTACAATCGGTTACTCTTCCTACCGAAATATCCGAACCAGATCTGCAAACCTGGGGCGAGACTCGAAATTTACTAGATATCGGAATTTTAATTTTAACTAGTGCCCTCATCCGCACCGAAAGTCGCGGCGGACATTCGCGAACCGATTTTCCTAAGCTCGATCCGGCTTGGCAAGTTCATACACTCCTCACAGGAGATCGGTGGTATCAGTCAGGGGGACTTTGAGTCCGGTTCCCCCCTTTCCAAGTAGGGGGGATTTGTAGGGTTTGAGCTTAAAAGAATTAACTTTTTAGATTTTATTCGATCGAAGATTCCTAAATTCTTAAATACTTAGGTTGCATCTTGTCCTGCGGGAACGGTGCGAGTTTCGCCGATGGCAATGCGCTGAATTTGAGATCGATCGGGTTGCCTAAAATCTGTTATTTTCAAGGTAGATTGTTTAGGAACGATCGACACTAATTGATTGGTTAATAAATCTCGATAAGTTTCCGTTACTAGCAATCCTTTTACTTTTAAATCGTTCTCGATAAACAAAACCAGAATGGACGCTTGCGCGTCCACTCGCTAATGCTTACTTTAAATTAGCAGCAGCAAAATCCCAGTTTACCAAGCTATCTAAATAGGTGCTGATAAAGTCAGGGCGGCGATTTTGGAAATCGATGTAATAAGCATGTTCCCAAACATCCAACGTAATCAGCGGAGTTTGTCCGTGAACGAGGGGGTTCTCAGCATTACCAGTTTTGGTAATTTTGAGCGTACCACCATCGTTAACCAGCCACGCCCATCCACTACCAAATTGAGTAGTAGCCGCAGTTTTGAAGTCTGCTTTAAATTGGTCGAAACTACCGAATGCCGCATCGATTTTTGCAGCTAATTCGCCAGTCGGCGTACCGCCACCATTTGGCTTCATAGACTTCCAGAAAAAAGCATGGTTCCACACCTGAGCGGCATTGTTAAAAATGCCTGCTTTGCTGGCATCACCAAAGCTACCTTTAACAACATCTTCAATCGACATATCCGCCATCGGCGTATCTTTGGTAAGGTTGTTGAGGTTAGTCACATAAGTAGCATGATGCTTGCCATAGTGAAACTTAAACGTCTCTGCCGACATATGTGGCTCTAATGCACTGACATCATAAGGTAAAGCTTCTTGTACGAACGCCATTGGGATATGCTCTCCTAAAATTAATATTCTCGCTTACTGCTGAATATAACAAATTTAACCAGCTAGGCGGGAATGAATGTAAAAAGTGTGCTTATCACAGACGGCTTTATCTGCTCCACTGCGGATCTACCCAGCCAAATCTCAAACCCCAGCCTTTTGACTGAGATAGATCCAGACAACTGGCTGAAGATTCGATCGCGATACCCAGGCTATTATTTATACATATTAGTTACCCAATAACTACTGCAACGTAGATCGCTATTTACTGGTGGTCTATTTTTTGTTTTTTGCCTAATCTACGCTCGTGGGTTGTCAACGATCCAACCGCGATCGGACTGGATGACGATCGGACTCAAAAATGTCAAACTAGGTAGTGAACTTGAGAATTTACCCGTTGACACCCCCATGCAGCCAAATATTGAAATTTATACATGGCGAAGCTGCCCATTTTGCATTCGTGCCAAAGCTTTATTGAAAAATAAGGGTGTTGAGTTTACCGAACATGCGATCGATGGTGACGAGCAGGCACGTTCGGCAATGGCAGCCAGAGGCGACGACGGCAAACGTTCTGTGCCCCAAATATTTATCGACGATACCCACATCGGTGGCTGCGATGCCATCCACGATCTCGACGCACAGGGCAAGTTAGACGCGTTGCTCGGTATTGCCTAATTAATCGCTAAAAAAGCAGCCAACACATTAATGTATCGGCTGCTTTTTATTTACATGAGCACGGAGGGACTCGAACCCCCGCTCCTCAGGACCGGAACCTGATGCTCTATCCACTGAACCACGTGCCCTTGTTATTCATATAATAGCGCATCTAGTGAGATTTCACTAACTAATTTTAGTAAATCTCATTCCTTAGCTCTACGTCGATTACAGAAATAGCCCCAGCTTTCTCTAAAAGAAGCTGGGGCTATTTCGGGTTGATATGCGGATGGGGAGACTCGAACTCCCAAGGACTAAGCCACACGCACCTCAAGCGTGCGCGTATACCAATTCCGCCACATCCGCTCGATTAAATTTTGGTTGAGGTGCGCTTTACGTGCTTTGTTAAGATACCACGATTGGCAGGAGTAGTCAATAGGGATTAGGCTTTAGGTTTTAGGTTTTGGGACGCAAGCGTCCTGCTAACTTCCTCACCCCTAATCCCTAATCCGACCTAAAGCCTAAAGCCTAATCCCTAATGCCTAATTCAATTTTGAGATAATCGTTTGACTTCGATGCCGCCGAGGAGTCGATCTGTTTCCCAAAGCAAGTCGGGGATTTTGTCCGCATGGGGACTATTTGCCAAACATGCAGACAGATCGAGATTTTTAACGTTGGTGGCTTTGGCACCAGGAAACCAGTGTCCGCCATTTTGGAGTAAGTTGTAGCGCATTTGTCCGTACTCGATCGTGTCATAGGCGATCGCGAGATTTCGCAGCCAGAGGATAATCGGAATATTAATGTTCCCAGGGGTGTCTGTGGGGTCGGGTAAGCCTTGTCGCCAGGTTTTTACCCACTCGTGCCCCAGTTTGTCGATCGCGGCACGTTCTAGGCGATCGATAATGGGTGGTAATAGTTCGGCGGCGCGTGCTAATAAGGGGAGTGTTTTGAGGTGTTCGTCAAAATCGCTGGGTGTCGCCGCACCGACGCTGAGGGTATGGACTTGGGGATGGCTTAGACAGAAAAGATTATTAAATACAATCGGACTCAAAGGTTGACATAGTTCGACTAATTTTGCCGATGGTTTATTGAGTAATCCACCTTTATTAGTTGGACTGATAATAAATACCCCTATATCGTGACGAGTTGCTGCTTCGATCGCCGCCCAATTAGTTTGATTGATATAGTACCAATGAAGATTGACATAATCGAATTTATCGGTTTCGATCGCCCGGACGATCGTTTCGGTGCTACCGTGAGTAGAGAACCCAATAAACCTCACTTTCCCTTCAGCTTGCAGTTGTTTGGCAACTTCCCAACAGCCGCCATCTCTCAGGGCAAAATCGGCAGTCTCGCGATCGTTAATACCGTGCAGACCGAGCAAATCGACATATTCTAAATTGAGTCGAGATAAGCACAGCTCGAAAGTTTTGCGAAACTGTTTAGCATCGGCGGTAGGTGAAACCTTCGTTTGAAAAATAAAATTTTGACGGTTTAACTTAGGTAAAACTCGACCGAGTTGAACTTCTGAAGACCCGTAAAATCTGGCAGTTTCAATATGATTTATCCCGACAGCTAGCGACCGTCGGATCGTTGCTTCTAGGTTTAATTGATTATCATCGGGAATTTCAGCAAAAGGGACATCTTGCCACTTATGTTGGTAGCGCATTCCGCCACATGAAAAGACGGGCATTTGGAGATTTGTACGACCAAAACGACGATATTCCATTAGGGGATAGTGGATAGTGGATAGGGAGTAGGGAATACAGAAATCAGCATCTGTCGATCTCCTATCCCCTAGTCTAAAGTAATGTTAGTTGTCCGTCAGTGGTTTTGGATTTGGGTGGTTTAGCCGCAGATGTATCGCTCTCGGTAGTTTCTATCGGCGTAGTGGTGTCTGGATCTGAAGATGATTCGAGATCTAGTAAAATCCGATTGCTAGAGATCGATCCCAGATTGTCGCCAGATAGTAACTCATTCGCAGCAGCAATCATCGCCGTGGCGATGTCTTTAAGGTCGGGGCGATTGTCCAGGTAGGTAGAAAGTGCTACCATCGGGTCGCCAACGCTACAGCCGAGTTCGGGTAATCGGGGTTGGCTCAGTTGACTGATGAGTTCGGCTTGAATTGTATAGTGATGTGCGGTACTCAAGGCTTCATGAATGCCACTGGTACTAATTAGCTCGACTTGGTTGGGATTGAGTTGATAGATCAGCCGGATTACGACATCGACAATATCAATTTTGGCGATCGCAGCTAAAATATTTAGCTGAGGCTGTTCGCTATTGGAGACATCGATTTTAATCGTCCGAAAAGTCCGCACGGCTAGAGGGCAAAATTCCCAGGTAGTCTCAAAACTTTTACTCGCTGGCTGTACCGTCGGCTCAATGGTAACTAAAACAAAGCCTTTATCTTCCTTCTCTTCGCTAAAATCTACCCGTTCGATACTCCCTGGATAGACGACGGCAGGATCGTTAGTTTTATTAAGATTTTGGTGGCGATGAACGTGCCCTAAAGCCACGTAGTCAAAGCAAGAACGTGTCAGGAAGGACAGGGGAATGGTAAACCCTCTACCGACAGCTAAAAATTTCTCGGCTCCTAGAGTGGCATTATCCGCCATTAGGTGCGCTAACACGATCGTCGGTAAATTAGGATCGAGTTTGCGAATTTCACCTTCTAGTCGCGGCTGAAGTTTATCGAGTAATAATTGGTTGACTTCCAGCATCGACAGATTTTCGGCAATCTCGCGAGTTAACAAGGTCGAGCGATTGAGCCAGGGCAGGGTAATAATTTGAATCGCACCGCTGCGAGTATTTATAACATGAGTCTCGATCGTATCGCCGACGATCGTCCCCGGAACGCCCAAAGAGCGGTAAATCGATAAGCTAGCTCCACCTTGTCCCTGAGAATGTTGATCGTGATTGCCAACTAGTAAGACGGTAGGAATATTGGCATCGACGAGCCGATAAAATTGTAAAGCAAAGGCTTGCTGAATATACGGCGCGGGCGTAGCATCGGGAAAGGCATCTCCACCAAATAATACCAGATCCACTGGCTCGGCTAAGGCTCTATCGATCGTACTCGACAGCGATTTGACAAAATCTTGGAACCGCGTATTGAGTCCGGTTTCTGGGTCGATTTTACCATGAGCGAAACCGCCGCCCATGTGGATATCGGATAGATGTAGAATTTTCATCAGGAATTTGGGAGATTACGCTTAGGACTCACATTAACTTAATCCAGTAACTATATACTATCCGAATTCGATCGAAAATTATGGTTGTGCCTAACTTAACAAAAGATGCAGACACGATACTAGTAGAAACTTAATCTATAGAGTCTATTTCAAGATCGTACTTTTCTAAAAGTCCGGCGATACCCGATCGCGAAAATTTAGCTTTCTTAATGCGGTTTAATTCTGGATCGATCGAGTAGTTAAAAGAACTGCGAAAATCGGCTTTTTCCAGAATCGTGCGCTCGAAGATAGTTCTGGTCAAATCGCAGTTATCGAAGATAGCAGCAGTGAGATCGCATTCGGTGAAATCTGCTTCATGTAGTAATGAGTTTTTAAATACTGTCTGCCTGAATTTTACGCGCTTCTTTATCGGAGCGGTTGTGTCAGAAAATAAGGAATGATTGAGGATACAAGCATCGAAGTAAACCGCAAATCCAAACTCATTGCAGTTTCCGAAATTCACTCCTAGCATTTTACAATCTTTGAATTTAACCTCCTTTAATGATGTTCGAGCTAGAGTAACCAGGCTAAGATTACAACCTAAAAACTCACATTCTAAAAATTCAATATCTGAAAGGTCGGATTTTGAGAAGTCACATTTGATAAAGTTACAATACTCGTATTCACCTTTACTTAATGGGGTTTGAGTAAAATCTATTTTATCAAAACTTTTTTCTTCAATAAATACTTGTTTCATAATAGATTCTGCCTAAAATCTAAAACCTAACCGATTGCTTTGTTTTAACCAGCGCATTGTAATAAACAGTTTGGGTTTGTACGGCTAACTTCGGCCAATTAAAGCGTTTGCCGAGTTCGTCGTAGGCATTGTCTGTCAACCATTTGGCATAACCAGGGTTTTTGAGTACTTCTAAAATTCCCCAAGCGAGGGAATTACAATCCCATTTCCAGGTAACTATCCCGGTTTTCGTATGCCTAACTACTTCGGCTAATCCCCCAGCATCGGAAACAACAACTGGTACCCTAGCGGCAAAACTTTCTAAGGCGACAATTCCAAATGGTTCGTACAGGCTAGGAAACACCGCACAATCGGCGACGGTTTGAAATTTATCTAAATGTTCGTCAGACATAAAGCCTGTAAAAAAACATTTATCCCAGATCCCTAAATCCCAAGCTTGTTGTTTTAAACCGTCGGTATTACCGCCGCCAATGAAGATAAATTTAGCATTACCGCCGAGTTCCCATAAAACTTTAGGGGCAGCGTTTAATAACACAAAGATGCCTTTTTCATAGGTCATCCTACCCACATAATAGACAATTTGTTCGTGGTCGGCGGCAAACCTGCGGCGAAAATTCCAGAAGTTAAAATCTTTGGGGCGTTGTTTCTTTTCGGGACGAATGCCATTATAAATAATGCTAATTCTTTCCCACGGACAACGGAGAATCTGCCCGACTTCTTGCTGCATGTATTGACTGCAAACGATCGTTTGAGCGGCAGCTTCGACTAGGCGGGTTTCTTGGGCGTGAACGTGTTCGCTGCTGGGGTTGTGGATGCCATTATGCCGTCCGAATTCAGTTGCATGAATGGTGGCAACGATCGGGATTTGAAAGTTTTCGCTCAAAGAGATAGCTGTATCTGCTACCATCCAATCATGAGCGTGAATCAGGTCGAAATCTTGAGATATTTCGACTAGTTTCGTACAGTACTTGCTCATACTCTGATTCATATTGCCAATCCAGTTAAAGATATCTTGGCTGAATCCGACAGGCACGCGGTGAACGTAGATGCCTTCGATAATTTCTTTGGCTGGTGCTTGAGAGAACTCCACGGTAATTAGGTGAATTTCATGACCTAATTTTACCAGCTCTGGATATAATTCAGCCCCATGACGAGCGATACCTCCCACGAGGCGCGGCGGAAATTCCCAAATTAGAACTAAAATTTTCATCGCTACTAGTTGACTTCCCCATTGGTAATTGACTCGGTAGAAGATAACCTTGCCTTTGCCAGGTAAGTGGTTGCTGCTACTACGTAGCATCGGATCGAGATGCTATGGGCAATTAAAATTAAAAATATGGTGGAATTAAAAGATCGGATCTGGGGTCTGACAATTTTTTCAGCTCCAGACGCTATCGGTTGGCCTCGCCTGCGCTTTGTTGCGCGATCGAAGGTTCTTCCTATTATATCTGGCTGGCGATCGATTTGATACCGATCTCGCTGCTGTCGTGAGCATAGCCGCTCTTTCATTAAATTCTTAATAAAAAATTCCACAACTATCCAAGATGTTTGTGGATTAATATTTGGAGTCGATCGGCGGGTCGATTTAGTGTGGATGAATTAATTTCTCGTCGATCGGTTTAGCGGCGCGATCGGATAAACTTGTCTAACCTGTCCATACCTTTATCGATCGTTACCATATCCGTCGCATAAGAGATCCGGATGTGGTCGTCTGCGCCAAAGGGCAATCCGGGAATTGTGGCTACCTGATGTTGTTCGAGTAATTGCTGGCAAAACTCTAACGACTTGAGATTGGTATTGGCAATATTCACAAAGATATAAAACGCACCCTCTGGCTTGGCACAACTCAAACCGGGAATTGCTTGCAGCCGTTCTAAAATCGCTTTTCTTCGCAGGGCAAACGCGTGAAGCATGTTCTCTACACAGTCCTGAGAGCCTTCTAGAGCCGCGATCGCGCCATATTGAGCGAAAGTACAGACGTTGGAAGTACTGTGCCCTTGTAGGGCACTAGCGGCTGTAATCAGCGCGATTGGTGCGGCGAGATAACCAATCCGCCAACCCGTCATGGCGTAGGCTTTGGCAAAGCCATTACTAATAATCGTCCGGTTAAATATCTCCTCGCCAAAACTACCGATGCTAACTTGCTCGACACCATCGTAAATAATTTTTTCGTAAATCTCATCCGATACAACTAGGATATCGCGATCGACAATTACCTTTGCTAATGCTTGTAACTCATCTGGAGTATAGACTACCCCCGAAGGATTAGATGGGGAATTGAGTACGAACAACTTCGTTTTGGGCGTAATTGCCGCATCGAGAGCGGAGGGCGTAATTTTATAATCGGTACTGCTATCTGTCGGGACGATAACGGGCGTACCATCTGCCAAGCGTACCATTTCGGGATAGCTCAACCAAAACGGGGCGGGAATAATTACCTCATCGCCAGGATTGATTAACGCCACCATCAGGTTATAGAGGGAATGTTTGCCCCCATTGGTGACTAAAATATTGGCAGGATCGTAGTTTAACCGATTATCACGGCGCAATTTAGTCGCGATCGCTTGCCTTAATAGTGGTTCGCCTGCGGCTGCGCCATATTTGGTAATACCGCGATCTAATGCTTGTTTAGCAGCATCTTTAATGTGTGCGGGAGTATCGAAATCGGGTTCTCCCGTGCTGAAACTACAGACATCTTTGCCATCTTGCTGCATCGCCTTCGCCAGCGCGGAAATGGCGAGGGTTACAGATGGTTCGATCTTGCTAATGCGCCTTGCCAATTCCATAAAGTTACCAATTCCTCCCCAGCCATCTCGCTCAATGTGGTTACACCGTATATGTGCGAGTTGTCTTTTGTGTATATAATATAGTTCCCCAAGCGTAGCAATTATAAACCCATTTGTGAGTAGGTCAACCCCTAAATTAGGGATTTAAAGATGAGAAATTTGGGGATCGGCACTGACGATCGAATGTACGCGTTCGGTCGAGAATTGAGAGTTTTTGCGTGATATTTATGGTTACTGCTGCTTTTGTGACGATCGCCAGTGTCAATTTCGATGTGGTAGTAGACTTCTACACCCAGTTTTTAGGATCTGCTCCCGATCGATATGTTCCCACTGTTTATGCAGAATTTTCGATAGCTGGGCTACAGTTAGGAATTTTTTGCCCCAAGTCTACCAATCGCGACGAATTTGGGCATCCTAGTCAGAGTGGAATGAGTATCTGTCTGGAAGTAGCTAATTTAGAAGACTCGATCGATAAACTCGCCCAAATCGGTTATCCCCCATCTGGCAAGATTACCACAGCCTCCCACGGTCGCGAAATCTACGCCTACGATCCCGACGGGAATCGCTTAATTTTACATCAAGCGGCTAGTACCTGAGATGGATTAGTTACAATCGCTGACAGGATCGAGAATTTAGATCGTCCAGATTAAGAGGTGAGAGTAATGTTATCAGAGTCTGCGGAATTTATGAGAGCAGCACTTGTTGAGGGAAGAAGAGCTTTACCACTATGCTTACCTAATCCGCCTGTTGGATGTGTCTTAGTTGAAAATGGCAATATTGTGGCGAGGGGTTATACCCAACCGCCAAGCAAACCTCATGCTGAAGCGATGGCTTTATCACAAGTTTCGGGTAATTTATCCACTTTGACCGCTTATGTTACGCTCGAACCATGCTCGTTTCATGGCAGAACTCCTTCTTGTGCCAAAGCACTTGTCGCCAGTGGGATTAAAAGAATATTTGTAGCAATGTTAGATCCTGACAGACGCAATGCTGGCACTGGAATTAAAATTTTACAGGCTGGTGGCATAGAAGTCATCGTTGGTCTGCTAGAACATGAAGCACAAATCGATCTCAGTCCTTACCTATTTATCCCGCCTACCCTCTAACTCCGATGCAACGCTTAGAAGTCGAACAACGTACGATCCTGATTGGTTTAGCTGGTAGCCACGGTTATGGATTGAGCCGTCCCGAATCCGATCTCGATTATCGGGGGGTGTTTATTGCAGGTAAAAAGTACTATTTGGGCTTGGATAAAGTCGAGCAAAAAGATGGCGGCTGGGATACCGAGCCAGGGATATTTGACTTTTTGACTGGTGAAAAAGACACCGTAATTTACGAGCTGAAAAAATTCGTGCAGCTTTTGGCAGGAGCCAACCCTAATATTCTAGAATTACTCTGGCTCAAGCAGTATCCAGTCAAAACTGAAGTTGGCGAATATTTGATTAAACACCGCAAGATGTTTCTCAGCAAGCGCGTCAAACATACCTATTCTGGTTATGCTTTTGCTCAAATTAAAAAAATTGAATCGCATCGGAAGTGGTTGTTAAATCCACCTCAAGAAAAGCCCCTTCCCGAACATTTCGGTCTGAGTGCAGAACGTCCATTGAGTAGGGAAGAATTACATGCTTTTCTAGAATATCTGTATGCGCTAGTGCGTGGTAAAATTGAATATTTATCTGAAGCTCAAGAATTGCATCAATTACTAACTGGCGAGATCGATTATAAAGGGTTATTAAAACAGCACCATCTCACCGATGATGTTTTAGAATACACCCAAAATCTTACCAATAGTCGCGGTGACTTTATTAAATTGCTCCAAAAAAGCCAGCAGTATCAAAATGCCTTACGAGAATGGAACGCTTACCAGTCATGGCAAACCAATCGCAATCCCGCCCGTGCGGGGATGGAAAGACAATCGGGTTTCGATCTCAAACATGCGATGCACTGCATTCGATTATTACGTAGCGGCTTAGAGATTTTACAATCTGGCGAGGTATTTGTCGATCGGCAGGACGTGGGCGATGCTGACGAACTCAAAGCAATTTTACACGGCGACTTTACTTACGAACAAGTTACCGCAATTGCCGATAATTTAGTGGCAGAACTCGATCGCGCCTATGATGATTCTAGTTTACCCCGTCATCCTAATTTAGCTGCTATTAACGAGCTATCGATCGAGTTAATCGAAAAACAAGGATGGGAAGTTTAGTTGAAAGTTGAAAGTTGAAAGTTGAAAGTTGAATCTACTCCCTAACTAAATGCTTATAATTCGTCCCGCCCAAATAATAGATGTCGATGCCATTTTTGAGCTGATTTTAGGATTAGCTGATTACGAGCAGCTTACAGATAAAGTAACTGGAAATACCGATTTATTGCGATCGCATTTATTTGGCGATCGACCTGTAGCTGAAGCAATTGTAGCTGAATTAGGTGACTTGACGATCGGCTTTGCTCTATTTTTCCCGACCTACTCTACCTTCCTTACCCAGCCAGGACTCCACCTCGAAGATGTGTTCGTACTGCCCGAATATCGCCGTCAAGGGGTGGGAAAAGCTTTAATGACTGCGGTAGTCAAAACTGCGCGCGATCGGGGTTGTGGGCGGCTAGAATGGTCTGTATTAGACTGGAATCAAAATGCGATCGAGTTTTATCAGCGGTTTGGGGCGACGGTATTGCCAGATTGGAAAACTTGCCGGATAAGTGCCAAGCAGCTAGCTCAGATTGCGACGGCATCTGAAATTGATTAAAATTCGATCGATACGATATCGCAGGAAGTGAAGCTAATGCTAACAATTTGGGTAAACGAACAATTAGATCCAGGTGGGTTGATGTATGCTTGCATTGCTTCTGGCGATGAAGCGTTAGCCAGGGATTGTCATGAGTCTTTTCAGCAAAATCTTACCCCAGAACAAATCCAACTGGGTTGGATTGCCAGACTCCGCACGGTAGCATCTTGGGATGATGTGCCTGTTAATTCTCTGAATTTGGGTTAAATAGAATTAGACTGGCGCGTTTTGATTGTAGATTTGAGATTTATACCCAGACAGCCAGGATCTATTCTGACTAAACTAATTAACATGAATCCACC
>NZ_JANYJC010000041.1 GCF_025361915.1 Chamaesiphon sp. GL140_3_metabinner_50 | reverse complement strand
GGTAGCTCCTCGTAACCGATCGGCTCGATCGAAAACAGAAGAATAAACATCGATCTTCTCGCTCTCAAAAATATTCCCAAAACTATCTAGATTCGTCTATAGCCTATTTGTGTTATAATTTTGGAACGATTTATCATCAACACAGAAAATAGTCGCTTGTGACTCATTATTGGAGTATCGTTTATGACCAGTGATTATGGTGACGACAACATTCGGGTACTGGAGGGACTAGAAGCAGTCCGCGTCCGACCGGGGATGTATATCGGCTCGACGGGGCCAAAAGGACTGCATCATTTAGTATACGAGGTTGCAGACAACTCGATCGATGAAGCACTGGCTGGTCATTGCAAAAATATTGATATTTCGATCAATGCCAATGGTTCGATCACGGTAGTCGATGACGGACGGGGAATTCCGGCTGGTATTAACCCGCAGACGGGGAAATCGACGATTGAGACAGTCTTAACCGTTCTCCACGCTGGCGGTAAATTTGGCGATGGTGGTTATACCGTCTCTGGGGGTTTGCATGGAGTCGGGATTTCGGTTGTAAATGCGCTCTCGGCACATGTTGAAGTCAAA
Organism: Chamaesiphon sp. GL140_3_metabinner_50; assembly: GCF_025361915.1. Lineage (GTDB taxonomy): Bacteria > Cyanobacteriota > Cyanobacteriia > Cyanobacteriales > Chamaesiphonaceae > Chamaesiphon. The sequence goes on along the minus strand of NZ_JANYJC010000041.1, from coordinate 10,431 downwards.
GTATGGCGGAATCAAAAAATCCATACTCAGCGGTTTGAGAAGGGTTTTGCCGTCACTGGCTTGGAAGTCGAGCCGAGTCCTGAAAATCGGACGGGTACGACGGTCACATTTTTACCAGATACCGAGATTTTTAAAGAATCGGTCGAATTTGATTATATAACTTTAGCTGGTCGCTTTAAAGAGTTAGCATATCTAAATGCCGGGATTCGGATTAGTTTTACCGATTACCGATTAGAACTATTGGGTTCTACCGTTCCTAAGGTTGAAAATTATTATTATGAAGGTGGAATTCGTGAATATGTTGCTTATCTAAACGAAAATAAGCAGCCCCTTCATGAAGAAATTATTTATATTCAAAGCGAACAAGATAAAGTTCAGGTTGAAGTTGCACTTCAGTGGTGTATCGATGCTTATTCCGATAATATTTTGGGATTTGCCAATAATATTCGGACGATCGATGGTGGAACGCACTTAGACGGATTGAAAGTGGTATTAACCCGTACCATGAACTCGATTGCCCGGAAGCGGAATAAACTTAAAGAAGGCGATGCCAATTTAGGCGGTGAAAATATTCGTGAAGGTTTAACTGCGATCGTTTCTGTTAAAGTTCCTAACCCAGAATTTGAAGGACAAACAAAAACGAAGTTAGGTAATACCGAAGTTCGGAAAATTGTCGATGCGATCGTCTCTGAAGCTCTGACTGAATATTTAGAGTTTCGTCCGAATATTGCCGATACTATTTTAGATAAAGCAATTCAAGCCTTTAACGCCGCAGAAGCAGCCAGACGAGCGAAGGAATTAGTCCGCCGGAAATCGGTATTAGAATCTTCAACTTTACCCGGTAAATTGGCAGATTGTAGCTCGAAAGATCCTAGTGAATCTGAGATTTTCATCGTGGAAGGAGATTCGGCGGGGGGGTCGGCAAAACAAGGACGAGACCGACGTTTCCAAGCGATTTTACCTCTACGCGGTAAGATTTTAAATATTGAGAAAACTGATGATTCTAAGATTTACAAAAACACCGAAATTCAAGCTCTAATTACGGCGTTAGGATTGGGTGTCAAGGGTGAAGATTTTAAACCCGAACAACTGCGTTATCACCGAATTTGTTTGATGACAGATGCCGACGTAGATGGTGCCCACATTCGGACGCTGTTACTGACATTCTTCTATCGTTATCAACGCGCATTGATCGATGAAGGATATATCTACATTGCTTGCCCGCCGCTCTATAAATTAGAGCGTGGACGCAATCACTATTACTGTTATAGCGAACGCGAATTGCAACGAAAAATAGCTGAATTTCCAGCGAATGCTAATTATACAATTCAGCGATTCAAAGGATTGGGAGAAATGATGCCCAAACAGTTGTGGGAAACTACAATGGATCGCGAAACTCGGACACTCAAACGGGTAGAGATTCAAGATGCTGCTGAAGCCGATCGAATTTTTACAATTCTGATGGGCGATCGTGTGGCACCGCGTCGGGAGTTTATCGAAACTTATGGGCCGAAATTAGGGCTGATGGATTTAGATATTTAGCCTCGATCGCATCGATAGTTAGTAACTAATAAATAATTAAAGACAGCGATTGTTTCAATTGAGGCAATCGCTGTCTTTTAGGCAAGTATTCAATTAACATTAACTAGGGATTACTGGTTCCAAATCTTCATCGCAAAGATCGCCTAACCGATCGGCAGTAGCCCGATCGAGATAAAATAAAATCATCGCCTGACCGTTATCTTTTGAATAAAACTGTTTGCCATCATGCTGTAAATCTTCCATCACATAAGTAATGGTCATCATATCAGCCCAATCATCATTTGCTTCGATCGACCAACGCTGCTGGCGATCTCCTAAGGTATATTCCAGCCAGCACTCACTTGCTGTCATATTAGTAGAGTCCACATTAATATAGTCCACCACATCGGTGAGATAGTCTGGCTTACCTGTTAACAAACACAGGTTTTTGACAATGTTTACGTAGTCACCAGTAGAGACGATACATTCGGTATCGAAATTCCACACTCGATCGCAAATCCGCCGTCCCCAGGGTTCGCGCTCCACCTCACTCCCAAATAAGAACAGCAACTGCTCGAATGGCTCTTGTTCGAGTTCAGATCGATCGAGAGAATATAACAGATCTTCGATTGTAATCCCAGAATTGAGAACTAATCCTAATTTGGCTAGTTCATCTAACTGTGCTTCTAATTTCAAAGTGCGGATATCTCCTATGAATCGCTGTAATTTGACCATAACATTCGATCGAACGAATTAACAATCGGATTAGTTAGCAAAGACGAGATTTTAGCTAAACTATTAGGGCATCTGCTCCTTACTCGATCGATAACTAAAATACTGTGGCACTAAAAAAATCCTTACCTTTATAGCTCTCAAACACGGCACGATGCACGAATTACTAACTGGTAGAATTAGATTAAATGAAAATCCTTCTCGATACACATATCTTGATATGATACATCTTTGACGACCCACGACTCCCCCAAACCCCAAATACAGCAATCGCCAACCCCGAAAATGAACTATGGCTCAGTCCCATAAGTATCTGGGAAATTTTGCTCCTTGCCGAAAAAGGGCGACTCTCTCTACAACCCAGCCCGATTGCCTGGATCGATAATGCCATTCAAGAACTAGGAACCATTGAAGCACCACTCAACAATGCGATTGCGATCTTGAGTCGTCAATTAGCCTGTCCGCACCAAGATCCTGCCGATCGATTTATTGCTGCTACAGCAATTTACTACAGCTTACAACTAGCTACTGTCGATCGAAGTCTCATCGATACGCCTTCATTAAATACGATCGGTTGAGATTGCCAATATTCTCTCAGATCTGGAGGTAAAGAGCGACTCGATCGCATCTAAACTAACCAAAACTTTACTCGGTAAAATTGGCATCGAAGCAACTATCGAAACCTTACCAGAAGGCATCAAAAACAATCGCGCAGCCGTCGCCGAAACGATCGAGAATAATATCCGTAGCAAAATTGTTAAAACCAATCTTGGCGATCCGGCTTATTCCGAAAAAATGTCGGCTCTCTTAGACGAAATTATCGCCGCCCGCAAGGATAAAGCGATTGCCTATGAAGACTACCTTCAGCAAGTTGCCGCACTAGCCAAACAAGTCGCCGCTGGTAAAGCCGCAGACACATCCGCCCAAATCGATACCCCAGGCAGATTCGCACTTTACAACCTCGCACTCAAAGCTGTTACATCGCAAGGTATAGTAGCAGAAACCGGAAATCCATATCTTCCAGACATTAAGATATTAGCACTCGCGATCGACATCGATACCGCAATTAAGCAGGTGCGATCGGATGATTAGCGCGGTAATCAAGCTAAAGAACAAGAAATTAAAGCCACACTTTATGAGATTCTTAAAGATATCGATACAGTCGAGCGCATATTTCTAATTATCTCACAGCAACCAGAATATTAGTTAAAAGTGGAGGCATAAATGACGAGCAGTGAAATCGTTATCGAGTTAGGCGATATAGAGATCGATGTGGTGCGAAAGAATATCAAAAATGTTCATCTGAGTGTTTGTCCGCCTACAGGTAAAGTGAGAATTTCAGCACCACTGCGAATGAATTTAGATACCATTCGTGGTTTTGCGATCGCTAAATTGAACTGGATTAAAAAACATCAGCAAAAGATTCGCAACCAAGCGAGAGAATCACCGCGATCTTATATCGATCGCGAAAGCCATTACCTCTGGGGAAAACGCTATTTACTAAGACTAATTGAAATCGATGCACCACCCCACCTCGAACTTCAATGCGATCGGATGTTATTGCAAGTTCGTCCAGGTGCAGATTTCCAGACCAAAAGAGCGGTATTTGATGACTTCTATCGATGCCAAATCGAGACAGCCATCCCGCCGCTAATTACTAAATGGGAAAAATTAATGGGATTACATGTCAATAGTTTCACTATTAGAAAAATGAAAACTAAATGGGGAAGTTGTACTCCTAGGTTAGGCACGATCCGGTTTAATTTAGAACTAGCTAAAAAACCAGCCGAATGCCTCGAATACGTCATCGTTCACGAAATGATTCATTTATTGGAACCCAGCCACAATCGACGGTTTATCGCTTTTATGGATTCATTTATGCCCAAATGGAGATTTTATCAATCCGAACTCAATCGACTCCCCATTTCTAGCATCTAGTTATCACTAAAATCTAACAAAGCTACTCGATCGTAAATTTAATCTAGAGACTTATAATTACAGATTCAGTCTTTCTTAACAATCTACCCCTTACCCTTACCGCAATGATTCGTGATGCTCTACTCGGAGATTTACCAGAAATTATTGAAATTTATAATACCTCGATTCCCGGACGGATGGCAACTGCAGATTTAGAGCCAGTTACCGTTGCCAGTCGAATGGACTGGTTTACCGCCCATACACCCGATCGCCGCCCATTGTGGGTATTAGAAATAGACGATAAAATTAAAGCATGGTTTAGTTTTCGATCGTTTTACGGGCGCGATGCTTATCGGCATACAGTCGAGGTAAGTGTCTATGTAGCTCCAGATTCTCATCACAAACATTTAGCCACCCAATTACTATCCCAGGCAATTACTAGCGCGCCTAGTTTAGAGATAAAAACTCTAGTTGCTTTTATTTTCGCTCACAATCAACCGAGTATCAATCTCTTTAAAAAATACGACTTTCAGCAGTGGGGTTATTTACCTCAAATCGCCGAACTCAACGGGATCGATCGAGATTTAGCTATTTTGGGAAGACAAGTTTAGGCTTTAGGCTTTAGCGAAGATCTACCCACCCCACTGGGGCGCGAAGCTCTGAGTGGGAAGCTTCCCCCACAAACGTCGCGATCTGAGTGACCCGACCAGTAGCCCTACGGGCACCCTTCCAAGGAGGGGATTTTTACGACTCCTTACTTCTCACTTCTCACTTCTCACTTCTCAATTAGACTATAGTTAAGCACATCCAAATACTCAACCAGCCCTATAGAATGACTGCTTTTAGCACTACAGAACCCATTCTTCGCCGCAAACAACATGCTTTAGACGTGCAAGATCTCGAAGGACTTTGGCGCGTCAACCTGAAAATTAAAAATTTAGAACTATTCTCTGGCTTTTATACGCGCATCGACCAAGTTTTTATTTTATGGGGTATTATTACTGCGATTATCTTCTCGACAGCCCAATTTTTAACCCTCAACTGGACAGATCAGGCGATGCTCTGGTCGGTGTTAACACTGATTGGTGCTTGGGGTACCTGTCATCTGGCATGGTATTGGGTGACTGTAGAGCGACTGCGCTGGGTCGTCTATACCTGGGTTGGACTGATGTTAAGCGGCGTATTATTGACCGATTGGGGCATTTTTGGCGGTGGATGGGTAATGTTACCCCATCTGTGTCGATTATGGTTGGGACTGAGCGGTATCGGCTATTTAGTTACAGCTTGGGGACTGCGTTCGCGGGCATTTTTAGCGAGTGGGTTACTGCATTTGGGCGCGATTGCACTATTGCCTTATCTGCTGGCTTGGCAGTTTTTGTTCGTGGGTATTATTACGGCAGGAAGTTTATTTCTGATGGCAGAAGTCCAATGGGATATGCATACTAGCAATAACGATCGATTATTGACACCAGCCCAAAAACAGTTTAACCAGCAACAATGCGAACTAAGGGCGATGAAAACATCAGACTATCGGAGGATATTCGATCGTCAGTAGCTTAAATAATCGGCATCGAAGCTCATCCGAACGGACGATTTTATTAAATATTGAATTAGTTAGTATTAATAGATGGAATAAGTAATTATTTCTATTACTAATTTCTTATGATTACCAAAGCTATTTTCTTGGTTAATTAATTAGACTCACACTGGATGGGGGTTATGTCGCAGTGACCCATTTTTACTCACCGAAGGAGAGCGACGGCAGGAGAGTAGGTAGTGTGGAAAATAGCGGCTAAAATGTCACTTTAAGTATCACAACTTAAATTCCAAACGCCCAATTTAGTGTAGAGTTTCTGTCGCTTCCTCTACTTTATTTCTACCAAAGGGGAATTAAACTTCCTATCAGAGCGATCGGAGGTAGAAAATAATTGGGTGATTTTCATTTTCGTTGGAGTAGCCAACGATACTGTGATTATTTAATTGAACTATCGATGCGGCGGGGTACTTCGTGAGTCATTAGATCGTAAGCCATCCGCGTATTCGGGAAAATGGCGCGTGCGGCTTGCAATAAATCGTCCAACCCAATCGGGCTTCCTGGCCCGTAGCGGGGGCTAAAATGAGTGAGGATTAATTCTTTGGCTCCTGCACCTAAAGCTACTTGTGCCGCCATTGTCGAGGTAGAATGCAGCCTGTCGAATGCCATATCGGCATCTTGATGGGCGAATGTCGATTCGTGAATCAGCACATCGGCATCGGCGGCGAGTTCGATCGAATTTTCACAGAATACCGTATCGGTACAATAAACAAATTTGCGCCCGATTTCAGTTTCGCCACACAAATCTCGACCGTTAATCACTCTCCCATCGGGTAAAGTGACTACTTCACCATTTTTTAATTTGCCATAAAGCGGCCCCGATGGAATGCCTAATTCTTTCGCTTTTTCTAAGTTAAATCGCCCCGGTCGATCGGTCTCGCTGACGCGGTAACCATAGGCAGGAACCTTGTGCTTGAGCGGAATGCAAGTGACTGTAAAATCTGCTTCCTGATAAACTATTCCCGGTTCGATCGTATGAACTTTAATCGGATAATTAAAGTGTGTATACGAATATTTCTGACAGGCGCGGAGATATTCATCTAAACCTTTGGGGCCATAAATATCGATGCGATCGGGACTACCCGCCATTCCATAAGTTGCCAACAATCCCATCAATCCAAAAATGTGATCGCCGTGTAAATGCGTCACAAAAATGCGCCGAATCTGGCTGATTTTGACATCGCAACGCAATAATTGATGCTGAGTCGCTTCACCGCAATCGAATAACCACACTTCACCCCGCTGCGGCAGATTGAGTGCGATACTAGAAACATTGCGCGCCCTGGTAGGGACACCTGAAGATGTGCCGAGGAAGGTAATTTGCACTACTGCTATCTGTCGATCGGTACTGAATTCGGAAGACTGGTCTAAATAGCCAGAACAGTCTATATTTTACCGCGTCGATCGGCAACCGTACCAGAAAATTTGGTTGATTTTACTGTTCGATTTCGGATCGATCGCAATTGGGACGAGTCGATTGCCGATCGATGACAAAAAATATCTCCAGGCTATAGTAGCATTGGAGATATTAAAAACATCTAAAGATCGGACAATTTAAGCCGATCGACTTTTAAAATCTGTAACCAAAACTCACCCCAATATCAAAGCTACTATTACCCGAAACTGGCGCACTGCCGCTAAACCCACCAGGGCCTGAGACACTCAAAGTACCACTTTTAGAGAAATTGTAAGTAGCATTTAAGCCAGCAGTAAAATCGCCGGAAATTGCATAGTCAGCACCGATTAATGCCCCGATACTGGTTTCGGTAGTGCTGGTATCAAAGTTACCAACTTTACTAGAGCCAGATGCGAACAAGATTCTGGGGCCAAAATATCCCATCAGCTTTTTGTCGGCAGATTCAAAATCATAAGTAATCGCCGCACCATAAGCCACACCAGAACCTGGAGTAAAACCTACTGCACCTGTATTTGCAGCGTAAGCAACACTCTGATTCGCCGTAGTGATGATGGCGTTCTGTGCAGGAGTCCGAATTGCAACAGAAGTATTTAGTGCTGAAGTCAACTGATTGGCGAAGGCATCAGCTTCTAACTCAGTTAAAGGAGTTCTAGAGAAAATTTGCGCCGTTTCTCTTTGTTGAGTGGGAGTTAGGCTTGAAAAGACGCTTAAATCGGCGTTATTCAGACTCAATCGAGCATTCGCAATTGTCTGATTCTGAGCGGGAGTCCGATTGGCAGCAGGAGTCTCCACAGCTTGCTTTAAAGCAGCCGTAGCAGCATCGATCTGAACATCAGTTGTATTGGCAGGTGCAAAAAGTTTTACCTGTGCTTTTTGCTGTGCTGGAGTGAGAGTTTTAAAATTCTCAAGATCGTATCGTTGGACAGAATCTTGAGCCTTGGCGATGTAAAAATTTTGTTCGGTAGTCCGACGTGCAGGTGCAGTAGCCAAAGCCGCGCTCAGTCGCTTGGCAACGTCATCGGCTTGTTGGTCGGTTAGCGCAATATCAAAAATCAACTTGACCTGTGCGCGTTTCTGCTCGGTAGTTAGGCTTGCAAAACCGCTGAGAGTACCCGAACCATTTGATACAGCTTGACTGAAGGTAGCACCGCTAACACTGGGTGTGTAACCAAATAGAACGATCGGTCTGACCGATACTGGTACGCCTGGATTGCTGATTCGCCCTTTAATACCAAAGGATGTGCCACCACCACTAAATTCGATCGTGGGGCCGATTGAATATGGTTTCGATTGTTCCTGAGCATTGACACTACTAGTCCCAACAGCCATTGCTGTCAGTGAAACAAGTATGTATGTATGTATGTATGTATGTATGTATGTATGTATGTATGTATGTATGTATGCGCGATTCATGATTTGAGCCTCAGTTTGAAAGGAATGGGGTTTCTGATATTTAGGTCGCTACAATACAAGCAGATCTACTTTTGCACGAGCATGATTTGTAGCACCCACAGACAGTATGCCCAGTTCCAATCGGTTACTATCTATACTCAGAGAAAAATGTGCCTAAGTTGACGATCGCGCTGACATGCTAATCTTCTACAATTAAAGTGTAGTCACAGAGCTAAACCATGCAAGTATCTGTAACAGAAGCCGCCGCTAACCTCAACGAGCTAATCCAAGCTGCTATTAATGGTGAAGAAGTAATTGTGCTTAATGGCGATCGACCTGCAATTAAATTTACACCGATAGTCACAATCAGACCAGATCGTCAACCTGGTAGTGCCAAAGGTCTGATTTGGGTATCAGATGATTTTGACGAGCCGTTAGAAGAATTCAAGGAGTATATGGAGTGAGGGTTTTAATTGATACTCATGTTTTTATTTGGTATGTTCAAAGCAGCGACAGATTACCCAGTTTCGTAACTGCGATTATTAATGATGGTAGGAATGATATCTTGTTGAGCATTGCCAGCGTTTGGGAGATGGCAATTAAGCAAAGCACTGGCAAACTCAATCTTGGTAATCCTTACGCAAGTTTCATTTCAGAGCAAATGAAACTCAATAGCATGGAATTGTTGCCTGTAAGGTTAGAACATCTCAATTTAATTACTACTTTGCCACTCCATCACCGCGATCCATTCGATCGCCTGTTAATTGCTCAAGCGATCGCAGAAGATATATTATTTATTAGTGCCGATAGTGTATTTTCGCTCTATCCAGTTCGATTAATGTGGGAATAGTGGCTGGATGCCCAGCTTGTCGAGTGTAGTTTGTATTAAGCTATAGGCAGATAGATCGAGCCGCATCTGGGAAATTCCGATCCGCAGCACTTCGCTACCATATATGACCTTTAGTACAGAATTTGAACTACTTTTACGGGCGAGATCTCCCCTAATTTATATTCCCACCACCGAAGAAGAGCGCGTGGAAGGTGCGATCGCTAAAGTCGCCCAGCAGCAAGGCAATCGCCCGATTTATATTTGGGATTTTGTCGATGGTTATCAGGGCAATCCTAACGATAATGGCTATGGGAAACGGAACCCATTACAAGCTCTCGAATTTGTCGATAAGCTCAGTCCCGATGTCTCTGGCATCTTTATTCTCCGCGATTATCATCGCTTTCTTGAAGATGTCTCTGTCGCGCGTAAACTGCGAAATCTGGCGCGCAAACTCAAGTCCGAACCGAAAAATATCGTCATTCTCTCGCCCCAGATTATCATCCCCAGCGACCTGAGCGAAGCGATCGTACTGTTAGAATTTCCGCTTCCCACGGCTACCGAAATTAAAGTCGAGATCGAGAGATTGACAAAAGCGACGGGAAACTACCTCAGCAGCCAGCAATTAGACGATCTGATCCGGGCTTGTCAGGGCTTATCTACAGACAGAATTCGCCGCGTTTTAGCCCGTGCGATCGCCACCCACGGCGAGATTCGCCCCGATGATGTCGAATTGGTACTTGCCGAAAAACGCCAAACGATCCGCCAGACGCAAATTCTCGATTTTTACCCCGCCAAGGAACAGATTACCGATATCGGTGGCTTAGATAACCTCAAAGAGTGGTTGCTGCGCCGTGGGGGTTCCTTTTCCGATCGTGCGCGTCAATATGGTCTTCCTTACCCTAGAGGGCTGTTGCTGGTCGGAATTCAGGGCACTGGTAAATCGCTGACGGCTAAAGCTATTTCTCATCACTGGTATTTACCGTTATTACGGTTGGATGTCGGGCGACTGTTTGGCGGATTGGTAGGCGA
>NZ_JANYJC010000009.1 GCF_025361915.1 Chamaesiphon sp. GL140_3_metabinner_50 | reverse complement strand
ACGGCTTGACAGGCGGTTTTATGCTGGGGATAGCGATGAGCGATAATATCCAGCCACAGAGCCAATCTGCCTAGATCGATCGCTGAAAAGCCAATTTCCTCGGTTTTATCTAACTTGCCGTAGCTGACTGGTTGCAGTGTGGCGGCATTATAGGCTTTATTCGGTAACTCGCCTTTGTATAACGGCATTTTAGCCAGAGAACCCAGAGCTTGAGCCATCCAGCGATCGAATTCAGCCGCCGAGAGCAAATCCAGTTCCCGCGCTGCCGTCATTCCGGCAAACTGACTGGCAACATCCCACATCGTTGTGGCGGGAAATTTAGCCGCCGAAGAGACAAGTCCCGTGGGCAACCGATTAGTTTCAAAATATTTCCAAGCATTCCGCGCCAGTTGACGATCCTCAGCGGTGAGGGGAAGATTGCGATGTACGGGTACTGGCAATACACTAGTTTCCTGCCAAGTTAGCAGTTGGGTTACGCCGAAACCAGTTAAACCGATCGCGACACACATAGCAGCTTGCCAGCGCAGGTTAAACGATCTAGGTGTTGTTTGCATTGTTAGGGTTTATGTATTAAATCTACAAAATATTTTTTTACCTCCATGTCAAGCAGTTGCCTTAACGCGGGATAACTTTAAATAAAACTTCTTTTTTCACCATCAACCAACATAAACCGATCGACAGCCATAAACATTAGCGAAAATAGCCCTAGCAGCGTTACTAATCGAATTGGGCCATTGATACTCCGATCGGTCAACAGCAGCCATAATGCCCGATCTTGCACCTTCTGAGGCCACGTTCCGAGTTGGAGATCGAAATGAGCGGTAACTAGAGCGGCAATAACGATCGCGAGCATCCCCAATAGCACTGGTATTTTGGGCAAGCGTTTCCAAGTTTTAGCTAATTTATCCTTGTGATAACCAGCGGCGACACCATGCACGTACAGAATCTGCCAAGTACTAAACACAAAATACGGATGAGCGCGATCGAGTGGTTGCAAACTAAACGAATAGGGATGCACTTGTTGAATCCACCATAACGTCCAAGAAGCAGTTAATAGTGGTAACAAAAGTCTTCGTCGTAACAACCAAAATATAGCGGGAGAAGCCAATAAACACAACACATATAGTTGTAGAATATCCACGATTGGTGGAGCCAGATGGAGCGTTCCAGCCGCGAGCAAAATTTGCCACCATTCCCCAGGCGCGCGATCGAAACTCGGTCGAGTCATCCCTGGTGCCACAATACCTAATCTTGAGCGAGTTAATTTTAGTTTCCCAGTTAATCCCCAGCAGAATATTATTGACTGTTTTAGTTCCGATCTGTTCGTAGGTATCATAACCAGTTGTGAATAAGATTCGATCTCCATTATTGAGCCGCAATATTGCTGTTGATTCGATAATTTGATTGACTTGCCCAGAGTTATTGCGATTATTCTGAATATTAGATTGCAGTCCCTCTAAGATCGCGAAAGGTACTCCAGCAGTAGCAGGTTTTACTACGCCTTCTACTAAGCCGGAATTAGCCCCAGGGGAAGGTGCTACTCGATCTGGCGGTGCTGCTGGCAGTGATGGTAACGGGATATATTCTCTTGGTGGTGGTACTTTCAGATCGGGATTAAAGTTATCCGCACCAGCCATCAGTTGTGGTGCCCACCTCTTGGGTTGTGGGGACGATCTCCGAGCTGGCGAAATTCTGCCATCACCAACGATCTGAGCTACTGTGGTGGCTGATGATGTAGTAGGTTGGAGGAGATGTGCAAAAATACTCCCCGCAGCTAATACTTGTTGTCAAAGTGAAAATCGGCGGAGAACTGTTGTAAATTTCATCTTTTGCATCTGAATTATAGATTCAATCCCAACTGACTGAGATTTAAACTTCAGTTGGAAGTTGCAACTGACTATATTTAAGATGCCCTCAAAATAGCCTCTAATTGGCACGGTCGGCATCAAAAGATCGGAGCCGACTTAACTTTGACTCTTTCTCTTCTATCGCCTCAGCCACAAGCCGCACCACAAAATTACTCACAGATCGATCCTCCTCCTCAGCCCACTTCACTAGGGCTGCATAGAGGTAATCGACTGAAAAATTTGCCCGCTCGTCCCAGCAAACAACCATTGTACGTTCGCACATTAGATGTCGTACTTTTTAGCGTGTTTTCGCTAGGCTTAAATAACCTCAAATGCTTGCCTATCAATGAATTTAGGTGTTTTTTACTCCAAAAGCGACATTTCGACCGATTCGCACATTGTACGTCGCAAAGTCAACTTTCGCTAATTAAGGGTCGTTTAATCATAAAAGCTTGTTTCGCAAATTAGATGTCGTTTTTTCACAAAAAATCCGCATGTCTCGATCGCGCTTAAATTTTACACTACATTTTCTATTCATTCTGGAAATAAAGTGATATATTTTTACTATTCACTTTGCATTAGTGACAATTCCCTATGGATGAAAGCCAAATTGCATTAGAAGCTGATTTGCAGGAATTC
>NZ_JANYJC010000387.1 GCF_025361915.1 Chamaesiphon sp. GL140_3_metabinner_50 | reverse complement strand
TTAGTAATTGGTGAAATTGTCGCGGGTATTGCTTTAGGGCCATCATTACTCGGCTGGTTGGCTCCAGATTTTTCGGCGTTATTATTTCCCCCGACGGCTATTCCCTTTCTGAATGTGCTATCGCAGATCGGGTTGATATTTTTCATGTTTTTGATTGGGTTAGAATTAGACCCTAAATATCTGCGGGGGAATCTCAAGACAGCAGTAGTCACATCGGGTGTTAGTATTTTAGTCCCGTTTTCCTTAGCCGGAATTTTAGCATTATTAATTTATCCGATTCTTTCTAATAATAGCGTTTCATTTACAGCTTTCGCCCTATTTTTAGGCGCGGCAATGTCGATTACTGCATTCCCAGTCTTAGCGAGAATCATCACCGAAAATAATCTTCAAAATACCCGTTTGGGGACGCTAGCATTGACTTGTGCGGCTGTCGATGATGTGACAGCTTGGTGTTTGTTAGCTCTGGCGATCGCGGTAACTAGAACTAATAGTATGGCTGGTGCCGTACCGATAATTATCTATTCTGTCCTTTACATTGGGGCAATGTTGACTCTGGGGCGGCGGTTGTTGAAATTTTTATCAAATTACTACGATCGGACTGGTAAGCTCTCACAACTGATGCTAGCGGGGATTTATATGGCGGTAGTGGCTTCGGCATTAATTACCGAAGCGATCGGGATTCATTTAATTTTTGGCGCATTCCTAATGGGTGCGGCGATGCCCAAAAATCCGAGATTAGTCAGAGAGATTGCCCAGAAAACGGAAGACTTCGTACTAATTTTCTTATTACCCGTTTTCTTTGCCTATAGCGGCTTAAAAACGCAAGTCGGTTTATTAAATAGTCCAGGTTTATGGCTATTATGTGCGGCAATTTTAGGCGTAGCGATCGTCGGTAAATATGTAGGCACTTATTACGCAGCGCGCAGTTGTCAGCTCGATCGGCAGGAAGCTTCCGCGCTGGGGTGGTTGATGAATACGCGAGGATTGACCGAATTAATCGTCCTCAATATCGGTTTAGATTTAGGTGTAATCTCACCAATTTTATTCACAATGCTAGTAATTATGGCATTGGTAACAACCTTTATGACTTCGCCATTATTAGAGTGGACTTATCCTAAAAAGTCGATTCGCCTGCACTCTCAAACCGAACCCGATTCGGCATTTGTCGCCGTTCCCGCAATTGCTGGTACAGATAGGATCGAGCCAGATCGCCAAGCCGAACTCCAATCGATCGATTATCGCATCTTAGTTCCCGTCGCCAATCCCAACACACAAACGGGATTGCTGCAACTCGCCGCTTCGATCGCTCAAAACACCCATCAAGCAGCCATTATCCACCCCCTGAGCCTAATCGAGTTAGAAGAAGACTATTTATTCCAAAGTACTCCCTTCGAGGCAAATCGGCTGATCGATCGCCGAATGCGACAATTAGGCGAACTCATCGACACCCTCGAACCAGCCTCATCCAGATCGATATTTAAACCGATCGTCCAAATCGGCTATGATGTATCTCAAAAAACCGCCGTTATCGCCGCACTCGATCGGGCTAATCTGGTACTCTTAGGTTGGCATCGCCCTACTTTTTCCAATAATCGCTTAGGTGGAAGAGTTGGTAAAATGCTCGGTACCACTCCTGCTGATGTCGCCGTATTTATCGATGCTCACAACGAACCCGCACGCGATAGCCATCCATCGAGTTCGATCGCACCGTCGCCACCCGCACGCACCCAAATTTACAATGCCATTCTCGTACCTTACACCGCCAACCAGCACGACGATTTAGCCGTCGAAATTGCCTTACGAATGCTCTGTAACGATCGACACAGAGAATTAGAACTAATCCAAATTAATTCACCTGAAACCGACAATGGTAAATTTAGTACCGAACTCGACAATTTACTCGCAAATCTCCCTACCGAAATGAGTGCGAGAATTAAAACTTCGACGCTAGCAACTACCGATCCGATCTCCAAAATTGAAGAAATTTCTCAACGAGTAGATTTAACAATTACCGGAATCGGGCGCAGTTGGGGACGCAGAAAACCCCTCCTCGATAATTATACCGATCGACTAGCAAATAATTGTGCCTCATCTTTATTAATCGTCCGTCGTTACAGTCAGTTTAACTCGCATCTGAATTTTACATTCGATCGATAGATATATAGCAACCGCCAAGGCGATTAAGACAGTAAGATAGTGCTAGCTACAAACCCGACTTTTTGAAAAAGTCGGGTTTGTGTCCTAGCCGATATGGCGGCGGCTATATATTCAAAATTAAAAATCAAAATGACCCTGTTTTCTGCAAAATCGATCGGATTATATAGCCTCGCGATCGGCAGTGCGATCGGATTTTTTAATATCGTTACTAGTTATGGCGAAGCTAATGTCAAAGCACCGCTACTAGTGACGGGTAATTATCTAATTACCTCGCCAAATTTACCCGCCTGTTTCCAACAAAAACAACTCGTTCTTAAAGTCCAACAATCCGGCATGTATCTCAATGCTAGTATCACTACCGCCAGTCAAATGAGCGGCACCGATCGTGAATCTCGTCCGACATTTTCCGGTCGATTGCACGATCTTCAACTAGAACTAAACGGGCAGATGCCTGCCGATATCTGTCCCCAAGGATCGCAATTAAAAATTTCTAGTAAAATCTCCCAAGTTAGATCTACATCAGTTCAGAAGCCATTAAAGCCAGATGTAGATCGCCAACTCCAAGGACAACTTTGGCTGACAACTCCCACCGAACCAACAGCTAAATCGATCGAATTTACAGGTATTTTACAACCAATGCGATCGGCAGGATCTCATTAGATTAATCGGTAATTACTTATTGAGATCGGTTGAAGAAGATCGATCTGATTCTGAATTGACTAGAAAAATTGGCAGTCGATCGGGTGCGACTTTATAACTATTTTCTTGCATGATGCTAGATTGGATTTGCGGATCGAAAGAACGGGTGAAGTTAGCATTAACTTTATCTGCCCGAATTTTAGCGTCCTGCACTTCGGTTTCGATATGTTGTAATTTGCTGCGCTGGACGTAGTTGTACCCGATCGAGTTCACCAGCGTGATGATGCCAAAAATCGATAGAGTCGAATAGGTAACTAATTTAGTGGCGACTTCTAATCCTTGGCGACGATGAGCGTAAGTTGGTTGCGATCGCACCCGCGTCGTTGGCGAAGCCTTTCCCTTGGAAAATCTCACCGTTGGAGTAGAAATACTCGGTTCTAGGGTACTCGTTTCCATTTGCACCGATCTGGCACGGCGGGATGTGCGCGACGGGGAGCGATGCTTAGGCGGATCGAAAGAAGGCTGTGCATTCATGTAGACTATTATCACCCAATCGAAATTTTCCTAATTATACGGCTTGTCACATCAATTGGCTCAACAATTTTGATAAAGTTTTTGGCAGCATCTGGATAAAAAGCTAGGACGCAGTATTAATTACTACGTCCCAGTCAATCGATTAAAACGCCAGATCGATGGTGCGATTTTCCAAGGGAAAGGCTCCGCCAATGACGCGAGAATTTATTTGTATAACGCTGTCGAAAGGCGCAACGCCAACAAACCAGGAATCAGCGCGACCGCCAAAGCAACAAAAACTTGAGTATCAGACATGAAAGTTTCCTCCAAACACAGCGATTTTACCTATCCACAGTTTGCAATAATTTTAGGTAGGACTGGCAATTCTGTAACAAAATGTAGAAAGCGATCGCCTTAGATCGAGGAGCATACTCAGCATCTATCCGTCCCCCCGTCCCCCCATCTCAAAAGGCAGAGCAGCTTGTTGACTAAACACTGGCAACAGATCGCCATCGTTACAACGATCGTGAGTATCATGACACCTAGTTGGGCATTACCAACCGCCAACTCTGTCGGTAGTGCAGGCATTGATGCCTTAAAATTACATCAAGCTCCATACAATCTGACGGGCAAAAAAATTGCGATCGGACAAGTAGAAGTCGGTCGTCCGGCGCAGTTTGGTTGGGATAAAGCCGCCCAACAGCCCAAATTTAAACTGGAGCAAATTTTTTATCAAAATGGTTTCGCCAAAGCTAATACTAACGTCGAACAACACGCGACGATGGTAGCATCGGTGATGATTAGTGGCGACAAAAGATATCCTGGAGTCGCCCCCGGAGCGCGCTTATATGCCAGTGCTGTCGGGTTGCCCAGAGTCGCCGGACAGGAGGAAGAATGCCTCTCCACGCAGCATGTTGCCAATCAGAATGGTGGAGACGTTCGGGCCATTAATCTGAGCTTTGGAGAGCCTTTAGACCGCGATCCGCGCGTAGGTGCCAAGTTAGATGGCAATGCGTTATTTACCCAATGCTTAGATTGGTCGGCGCGAGTACATAATGTAATGTATTCAGTCGCCGGAAATCAAGGTAAGGGCGGTATTTCAATTCCGACAGACAACTATAACGGAATTAATGTCGCCTATTCCACACTCCGTCAGGGAATTTATCGCAAGTTAGATTTTGCTAATCTCAGCGAAGCACCGATCGGGACTGCTAAAAGCATCGAAAACCGCGAGATTAATGTTGGCAATCGTCGCTCGATCGGGTTAGTTGCTCCGGGTGGCAATCTCCGGCTGTATAACTTTGCAGGTAAAGCCACTCTGGTGAATGGAACTAGTTTCGCAGCACCGCATGTCACGGGGACGGTGGCTCTATTACAAGAGTTTGGCGATCGCCAGTTACGGCAAAAACAACAGCTCTCGATCGCAGTTCGCCCCCATTGGAGTCTCGATGCGCGCCGCCATCAGGTGATGAAAGCCGTGCTGTTAAATTCTGCCGATAAAATTCAAGATGCAGGCGATGGTTTGCGATTGGGGATGACACGGACGTTGCTGGCTAAAAATAACCGCGATTGGACAGAATCAGCAGTCGATCGAGATCGTCAGATTCCCCTCGATTATCAGTTGGGTGCCGGACAATTAAATGCCTTTCGGGCTTACCAACAGTTTAGCCCCGGACAGTACTCCGAAGCACTACCAGTCCCGGCGATCGGGTGGGATTATCGCTCGGTAAATACTGGCGAATATCGAGATTATTTCCTCGATCGACCTGTGGTAGCAAATAGCTGGGTTTCGATTACGCTAGCCTGGGATCGACTGGTAGAGTTACAAGATACCAATGGCAATGGCGAATACGATCTGGGCGAAAAATTTCGCGATCGCGGTCTCAATCAGCTCGATCTCTATTTAATGCGTGCCGATGAAAACAATCCCGATCGCAGTATTTGGTCGTCTGTGAGTCCTGTCGATAGCGTCCAACACATTTTTCATCAAATCCGCGACCCTGGTAAATATAAAATTCGCGTCTATTTTCGCCGAGCGGTCAACCTTCCCCGCCAAGACTACGCCCTCGCATGGTGGACTGTTCCTGCCAAATAAAGTGCTATTTGTTTCCACCTTCAGCAACCTAAATATCTAACTTTTGGCACTTGTGGGCAGTAATTCAAGTCTGAAATAATGGAATTATACTCGCCTCTCTCACAAGAATTTTCCGCCAAATAGTGCAAAACAGCTAAAAAATGGGGATTTTAGATATATGGAGAAAAACTATAAGTAGTACTAGGATCATCACCGATGACATTATTGCCCGATACCTCCCAGGAATCAGCGCGCGACTTAGATAATCATGCACTCAATCGCTTGGAAACATTCCTCTACCTCACACCCGTCATCGGAATATTGCCGTCAATGTGGGCGATCTATCGTCGCCAACGCGATCGCCGACAATTAGCAGTCTGTCGCTTGTCAATTTTCCTGGCTTTAGCTTGGTTGAGTACCTATTTCAGTTTAAATATCGGTGCAGATTTATCGGGGTCGTCCGCGACGGGGTTGCGACTGTTATTTCTGAACGGATTAGTCACATCTGGCTATTTTACGGCGAGTTTGTGGCTAATGATGCTACTGTGGCAAAAGAAATCTTTGCGCTTGCCCGGATTTAGTGCTTTAGCCGAAAATACAATTCGCTCGAAGTAAATTTATCTGGTGCCAGCCAGCAATTTAGTGTAAGCTTAACCCTGCGGCTAACCGATTAGCACCCATCGATCGGTCATCCCTACGTCAACGATTATTAAAAACCACCCACCCTATTAAACTGTGAGTAAAGTGGAAGTTAGAAAAGCAGATCGGCAACGCCGCAAATCGAACAAGCCCAATCCCCAAATGGTACGTCGTCAGCCCACGAAAAAGCAACGCAGAATGCCTTTATGGTTATGGCTGGGGTTGGGGGGAATCGGTGCATTTTCGGCTGCTGGGGGGGCTTTTTTAGCGGTTTCACTAACTTCGGCACCATTGCAACAGCGCACTTTGTCCGCAGCAGATGACGCATTTTTTAAGCAAAATGGTAAGGAAGCTTTTTCTAGGAGTTTGTTACAAGTACCGGAAGTATCCAAACCCGTAAATATCCTTTTATTAGGGATTAAAACTAATCTCTCGGATATTAAAAATAGCAATGGTAGCGACCGCAAAAAAACTGGCTACGATGCAGAAGTTGACTCTCTAGATGGCTTATCGGATACGATGATGTTACTCCGATTCGATCCACAAACCAAGCGGACGATCTTTTTAGGGATTCCCCGCGATACTAAGATCGATCGAACTGGCAAAGGGATCGAAAAAATTAACGCTGTAGACCATGAAAGCGGCCCAGCAGCAGCAGCAAAAGAAGTTAGTAAGGTATTGGGTGGAGTTGCAATCGATCGGTATATCCGGGTCAATAATTTAGGTGTTGCCAAACTCGTTGACGAACTAGGCGGCATAACTGTGGTCGTCCCTAAAGATATTAAATATCAAGATGATTCTCAACATTTTTATGTCAATCTTAAAGCGGGAAAACAACATCTTGATGGCATGAAGTTATTGGGACTGCTCCGCTATCGTCATGATGCTAACGGCGATATTGGCAGAATGCAACGCCAACAAATGGTCGTCAAGGCGTTGCTCGAACAATCGCTCAACCCGATGACCATTACGCGCATTCCGCAACTATTTTCGGTAATCCAAAATCAAGTCGATACCAATCTCACCGTCGAAGAATTGCTAGCTTTAGGTGGCTTTTCGATGCAAAATGGCAAATCGAAAATGCAAATGTTGATGATGCCAGGTGATTACAACGGCGATGGTAAGCACGGTACGAGCTATTGGTTGCCAGATGAAAAACGTATCCAAAATATGATGGCGCGTTACTTCGACCACGGCACGATTTCATTAGAGCAAACTAAAGCCGAAACACTCCGGGTAAATATTCAAGATACCAGCCATTTTCCAGATGCAACTGCCCGACTTATTAAAAGATTGAATAAAGCAGGTTATCACAACGTCCATCTCGATAGTAATCTCAAAATTAAAGAAGACTTGCCCACTACTCAGTTTATCGCTCAAAAAGGCAATCCTGAAGTTGCCGAGGGCTTATCTAGCTTATTGGGATTTGGAGAAGTAAAAGTCGATAGTTCTGGTAATCTTTATTCGGATGTGACAATTAAACTCGGTCGCGACTGGATTCAAAAAGAGCAAGCTTATAAATCTCTCAATCAAAAACCTAGATAGGTGAATAGATATCGCGTTTCCGGCATACTATGTCCTGAGTCGATCTCGTAACTATCTAAATTGCAATGTCTGTCAATCGAGCCTGTCGTCAGACTCTCACAGACTTTGTTGATTCCGTTTGACTGACTTGTCTGCCATCGTCTAGATAAATGAGATCCCTGCCTAGATCGAGGATCGCCTAAAATAAAGATCGATCGATCCGGTTGCATGTATGACAACTCAACTCAAGATTAACCAAAAACAACCAGTAGAAATCACATGGGAACCTCTTCCTGCTGGATTTAGGCTAGAGGACGAACCCGTGGAAAATACCGGACAACCATTAATTGCCAGCGCGTTGAGAGAAAGCCTCGAAATAGCCCAACGCATTCAACCCCAGATGCTGATTGCTACTAATTTTGCCTTGTGTGCGACGGTGAATGGAGAATTAGTCATCAAAGCACCTGATTGGTTGTATGTGCCCAGCGTCAAAGAGCAGTTAGCCTCTCGCAACAGCTACACGCCCAACCTGGAGGGAGACTTACCCCTCATCGTCATGGAATTTCTCTCGGAAACCGAAGGTGGAGAGTACTCAATCAAACCTACTTATCCCCCTGGCAAATGGTTTTTTTACGAGCAAATATTACAGGTACCGATTTATGTCATCTTCGATCCAAAAGCTGGATTATTAGAATTATACCGACTCCAAAACGGCAAATACGAACTAGAACAACCAGATGAAAATGGTCGTCATTGGCTACCAGAAATCGACCTCTACATAGGGACTTGGACGGGAACTAAAACAGACCGTAACGGCTATTGGTTGCGGTGGTGGCACCAGTCGTCAGCAATCTTGCCTTGGGCGGTTGAACAGATTGAAGCCGAACGCCAACGAGCCGAGCAGGAGTCCCAACGAGCCGAGCAGGAGTCTCAACGAGCCGATCGAGAACGTGAGGAAAAGGAAAAATTAATCGCCTATCTTCGCGATCGAGGTTTCGATCCAACCGAAATTATTTGAGATCGAGCCAACCCTGGAATCGCCCGCTTTTTTCATCAGATCGCCGAACAGGAGGCAATTTCCTACCTCAGCGCAATTACCATCGGCGAACTGCGGCGCGATGTTGACATTATGCGAGTAACTCATAGCCGAATATTTTAGAGGCTGTTTGGTGCGATGACTGGGGTGTTCGCGCCAGCGTAGATGAGAGCAATTAATATAACGATAATCGATCGATAACAACCCTTAAAGGTTGCTTGAGAATCAGGATAGTAGATGATAACCGATCTCGGTCTTTAGCTCAAAAAACTTCATCTTCGATGCCTACCCACCATTCACCCAAATTCATCAGATCTTCGTAAATATCATTCAATCTGGCATGATATTCTGTGCTGGATAGATCTGGCTTGGCTTCGGCTAATTTTTGTAAGCGAAGTTGTACCAAGAGCCAGGACTTACCCATGCTATTTGTCTGTTCGATATGTTTGGCTAATTCTTCGCTATTCATCCAGATTCGATCTAAGCTTTCAAAGATTTTGCAAATCGATTGTTAACTTCAGTCCAATTAATTACGTTCCACCATGCTGCCAAATAATCGGGACGACGATTTTGGTAGTTAAGATAATAGGCATGTTCCCAGACATCATTCCCCATAATCGGATAGATCCCCTGAGAAATCGGACTATCTTGATTGGGAGTTGTGATAATTTTGAGTTGCCCCTGCTGACGTACCAACCACACCCAACCGCTACCAAATAACTTGGTACCAGCCTCATTAAATTGAGACTTAAACGCATCGAACGTCCCAAATTGAGTCTTAATTGCAGTGGCGATCTCACCTGTGGGCGTACCGCCACCTTTTGGCCCCATAATTTGCCAGTACATCGTATGGTTGTAATGTCCGCCACCATTGTTTCTGACTGTGGTTTGGATATCTTTGGGTAACGTATTCAGGCTCGTTAGCAGTTGCTCGACAGTTTTGGTTTGGAGTTGGGGATATTTATTTACCGCTGCATTCAAATTTTTGACATAAGCTGCATGATGCTTGTCATGGTGAAACTTCATCGTGGCAGCGTCGATATGAGGTTCTAACGCGCTGTAATCGTAAGTTAGGGGTGGTAGCTTAAATACATCGGTTGCAACGGCTGTGGCGGTTGTAGGTGCCGCCCAACTAGCACCAGGCAGCGCACCCAAGAGAGTACCTGTCGTACCCGCACCGAGCAAATATAAAAAATTACGTCTGGTAGCCATCATTAAAGCTCGATCGTACACATGAGATATGTTACCAGTCTGCCATATTTCTGCACCACCCACTCATTCACACCCCCCAATTCCCTACCACTTACTCCTTACTCCCATCTCCTTACTCCTTACTCCCATCTCCCATCACCCATCTCCAACAAAGAGTTAATCTGAGCCGAGAATTCCGGTACACTGTGGGATGGAGAAATTATATCAATCACCTTTAAGTTCAATGGAAATCGGTCAACAAGTTAAAGTTTTTCGCCTCAGAGATCGCGTATCTAATGGCGTTGTGAGTAAACTAGGTAAGGTAGGGACAGTTAAAGAATTTAAAATGACCGATGGTAGCGGTGTTGGTGCCGTCGTTGAATTTGAAGACAAAACTAGTACCTGGTTTTTTGAAGATGAACTCAAAGTTGTAGAATAATATGCCCCAAATTCTCACCTTCCTTGGTAAAGGCGGTTCCGGTCGGACTACTGTGGCGATCGCTGCTGCTCGTCAACAAGCTAACCTGGGTCGGCGGGTATTATTTGTCAGTCAAGATCCCACGCCTGCGACGGGGATCTTGCTGGGTGTTCCCCTGACGGATAAACCCCAATCGATCGGCGCAAATCTAGAAGTAGTCTTAATTTCGGCAACTGTCGCGATCGAGCGGGGTTGGGAAGATGTCAAGCAAATTGAAGCTCAATACTTACGATCGCCGATTTTACGCAATGTTTACGGTCAAGAATTGGCAATATTGCCCGGTATGGATAGCGCGATCGCGCTCAATGCGCTGCGACAATACGATGCTAGTGGCAAGTACGATACAATCGTCTACGATGGCACTGGCGATCTGACCACCCTGCGAATGGCGGGAATGGCAGATAGTCTCAGTTGGTACCTGCGGCGGTTTGTGGCGGTAGTCGAAGCATCGGATCTGTGGCGAACTATCTCGCCGATTATGCAGCCAGCGATGGCGGCAATTTTGACGATCGCCTGGACGGGTGAAAGTGTTATGTCACAGCCGATGCAGGCGGCAAATAACTTTTTAGACCAAAGTCAAGCTGTAATTGGCAATCCCCAGCGAGTGGTGGGTTACTTAGTCACTACCGAAGATATCGCCGCAGTTGCTACCGCGAAATATTTATGGGGTAGTGCCCAGCAATCGGGCTTGACGATCGGCGGGATGATTTTTAATCGCGGTGCGGTTCCCGACGCTGTGGCAGCCGAATTTGACCCCTTAACGGTGACATCTATTCCCATGCGGATGGGTGCCGATTGGCAACCGCTCATCGATGCCATGCCCGATTTTAGTCAAGCTGTAGCCGCTCCCAAACCGATCGCGATCGATGCCGCCAAGCGCGAGGTAAGGCTGTATTTACCCGGTTTTGATAAAACCCAAGTCAAGCTGACTCAATCGGGGCCAGAAGTAACGATCGAGGCAGGAGATCAACGCCGCAACCTGTTGCTACCGCCGCCGCTCAAGGGTGCCAGTGTCAAAGGTGCAAAATTCCAGAGTGGCTATCTAATTATCTCGTTTTAGGCTTACAACGATCGAGGCTGGATCTCGATGCCGTAATCTATTGCTACCATCCCACGCTCACCCGCAACGGTTCGAGACGTGGGGTTTATACTGTTTTAGCTAAAATTTCTATGACTCAAGCTACTCCGCCTGAAACTACCTTACCCAGCCCTTTTAAATGCTTGACTGGTGCGTTAATTGCTGGCACGATGTCGATCGGCATGTATACGATGACAAGCAAGATTGCGACGACATTTGCCACTAAACCGATGGTTCAAAAGACCAATATGGCAATAAATATTGCTGCTGCGTTACGCACTCTGGTTGTAGGATCGACAGCCTTGGGTACTGTCACTTGCGGGATTATTGCGATCGGCTTAATCGGCTTGGCAATTCAAGTTGCCTTTAGTAAGCCGCGATCGGATGCTAAATCATAATTACTGTTACTACCTCAAACTGCCAGATGCTCTTGGCTTAAAATAATGGCTAAGTAACGATCGAGCGGTAAATCGGATGAAGTTAGCGATTAAATCTCTCTAAAGGTAGAGAGATAATTTCAGTTTCGATCGCTACAAAGTAAAGCATGTGACATTATATACATTCATATTTTGAATCTAATTAATTACTAGTGTTTTATAGCAACCGCCAGGGGGATTAGGACATAAAACTAGTGCCGCTATAAACCCGACTTTTTCAAAAAGTCGGGTTTATGTCCTACCGATATGGCGACTGTTATAATTAAAATGTCATCATTTTTACGCTTATTTTTAATTAATCCAGACTCAGATGCCCCTTTCTATTGAAAGCATGTTAGATTGACAAATGTGTACACTAAACCAAGTAGGTAATCACATGGCTGATATAGTTGATACTGCCGTCGGTGCGGGTTCTTTCACGACCTTAGTTGCTGCCGTTCAAGCTGCTGGACTTGTAGATACACTCAAAG
Source organism: Chamaesiphon sp. GL140_3_metabinner_50 (assembly GCF_025361915.1). Lineage (GTDB taxonomy): Bacteria > Cyanobacteriota > Cyanobacteriia > Cyanobacteriales > Chamaesiphonaceae > Chamaesiphon. The sequence continues at coordinate 18,095 of NZ_JANYJC010000387.1, read as the reverse complement.
GCGCAGGCCCTTTTACCGTGTTTGCACCCACTGATGAAGCATTTGCCAAACTCCCGGCTGGTACTGTTGAAGCCTTGCTCAAAGATATTCCAAAACTCACCAAAATTTTGACCTATCATGTTGTGGCTGGAAAAGTCATGGCGGCTGATGTTGTCAAACTAAAATCGGCTAAAACAGTTGAAGGTTCGGAAGTAAAAATTGATGCCTCTAATGGTGTCAAAATTAATGATTCTAAAGTTGTCACGCCAGATGTAGCTGCTGATAATGGTGTAATTCACATTATTGATTCAGTATTAATGCCTGCATAGATTTTCAGATTTAGTAAGTAGTAATGGGGTCTGTAGTTTTCAAGAGCTATACTCCCCATTTTTTTGTATTTAAAGCCGATGCTCTGGCTGAGAATCGATGATGTTAAAGAGCAGTACTTTTCGCTCTTATCTCCCATCTCCAAATATGACACTACCCAGTGTCAGATCTAAAACGTCCGATCGCCTGAATGATTTGGCAATCGGTTTGGGTACGATAGATATATAGCAATACGTGACTTTTATGGCATACTGGCTGACAATCGAACTCGAACACGGCGCAATCGCACCATTACCGACAACGATGGGCGATCGATCGGCAGGATTAGTTTACGGCACTACAGTACCCCAATTATTGGGTCAACTCGATCGGATCGCCAAAGATTTAGGTGTTAAAAAGCTAGAGAATTTTATTTATAAAGACACCAAAGCCTATCGGTTGCTGCGTCAGGAAGCCGAAGCCGAAGGCAATGCGGTACTCGCTTCAGCAATGCGGGCGGAAATCGCCGTTCTCGCCACCCAAACTCGCTGGCACGAGCCAAACGTCGCTCGTCAGACGATCCATAGCCTGAAGGAGTTTTTAGCAGCCAATCCAGCAATTTTACCCGGTCGAAATCCGCAAGATACGGCAAAATGGACGCTCTGGGATCTAGAAGCCTACGATCGGATTCTTGCCGATCTTGAATGCCAAGGTTTGAAGTTTGCCTTTGTCGAACGTAATTAACTCACATCTTGCATTAAAACGAAGTTAATAGTGTCTTAGTAGATAGTGGATAGCGAAAAGTGGGGTCTTGGGGCAAGATGTGAATTAACCCAATTCTCCTCTGATAATTCCGATCGAGATGGCTAATACCAGACAGCCGATAAAGGTAACCGCCAACATAAAGATTGCAAAAATTTCGCCGCCAGATAGGGGTCGATCGGTCGCATCGAGATATGCTGAAGAGCGGTAATTATCCGGGCGGGGTGTTAATGTCTGAAAGTTGGGGGGAGGTTGGACTACAAAGAGCCGCGAGTAGCCGATCTCTAAATCGTAAGCCGATCGACGTTCGGGATGGCTGATGGCGGCGTAGGCTTCGTTTAGGGCTTGAAATTTGACTGTGGCGATGGCGGTGGCTAAGATCGTGGTGTCGGGATGATATTTTTTGCTCAATTCTCGATAAGCACGACGAATTTCGATTGGATCCGCACTCGGATACACGCCTAAAATTTCGTAGTAAGTTTGCTGCTGTTTGCTATTCACCAGGCAATAGGGGATAGGTGTTAGGTTTTAGGCTTTAGGTTTTAGGGGATAGCGCGTTGGCGTAGCCTCTCCTGTCTGCACAATCCAAAACTTGCGACTTTCGCGTAGCCGTAGCGTAGCGTCTCCGTAAGGAAAAGTATCCAAAATCCGTCTTGACTCAAACACATGCGGAGGGAACCTCCGCGTGATTTGAGTCGCTGCTTGGTGCGCTGAACCGTCGGGAAACCCGACGAGCGCGCATCCGCAAAATCCAAAATCCAAAATGATTTAGGGAAATTTACCTACGCGCGGTGGAAAGTTGGGATTGGTAAAATAAGCCACAAATACTTGACAGTAATAACCAAGCTAGCGTATTTAACCGCAGATCGGGTAGGGTGACATCGGTCATGTTAAACGTGATAAACCCTCCAAACGCCATTAGAAAGGTAAAAAAGATCGTGCGGGAGTGTCGCCAGTCGATCGGAAAATCGAGAAACAGCATGGTACCACGGGCGACAACCCAGCCGACGATCGCCACTAACCCGATCGTTGCGGGAATGCCGAGGCTAGATGATAACATTAGTAAAATGTTGTGCGGCTGACCGATCCAGATGCCGCTGTCAGCTTGATATAGTTGACCGAAACTCTGCATTCCCCACCCAGTAATCGGGCGTTCTCGAATGAGTTTCCAGGCGAATTTAAACTGCGCCGCCCGCGTCAGCGCACCAGGGCGATCTGGATACATTTCATCGGTAATTCTCGCCCAAAAATAACGCGGTACGATCGCTCGTAAGGGTTCTTTTAATGGCGATGGCGCGTATGCCGAACTAAAAATAACTGCCATCAGTGCAGAAACTAAACCGAGCAGCCAATACCAAGACAGATAGACGGCAAATATTAATATACTCGCGATCGCACCACCCCACGCCGATCGCGAACTAGTCAGAATTAAGGCGACTCCACACATTAGTAAAAACCCGCTCAGGTAAATTAATCTGGGCGATTTCCAGATCTCCTGGGGCTGTTTGCGATGTAGAAATTGCGAATCGTCATCACCGCGACTTTCCCAGGTATCTACCCACAATCCCAGAGCCATCATAAACACCATTTGCAAGTATTCAGCCAATCCGGTGGCATAGCCGAATAACGATGCCATCCGTCCGAGGGGATTACCGCCAGGATTCAGTCCCCACAAGCGAATCGGCGTATCCATTACTGAAATTTCACTCCCCCAATCCAGCCATAACTCACCAAACCCCAGCAGAATAATGGGAATGGCAGATATTAAGAAAATCCACGCTAGCTGACGTAATTGCGCGGTTGTCTGAATCAGCACGCTATAAGCCGCAAAGAAGCCGAAATGAGGCAACAAATTTGTCAATCCCAATAGCGCATCGCCAGGAGACACGGCAAATAGCGACACAAAAATCGACCAGATCGCCCATCCCGCCAGTCCCCAATTTAACCGATGGCGGAGAATTTCTGGTCTAGCTCTCGCCCAAGTTAATACTAAGGCAATAAAAATCGGAAATACAGCGATCGCCGGAAGTACTGGAAAAATTAAGAAGCCAATCCTGGCAAATTTCCACGGAGCTTGGAGCTGAGGATTGGGATGTCGCCAATTCGAGCCAGGAATCAGGGCAAAAAGGTTAGGCATCGACAGAATATGAAGGAAGGAGATCGTTGGTAGGGGGTGCTTCTAGATCTCGTTCCGTCACTCCTGGATAAAAACTAGCGATAATCCCAATTGTCAACCACCATAGGGTTTGAATATCGGGGCGATACCAGACGGTATCGGTAGCTCCTTGAAAGAGTGCCGCTACCATCGAAACCATTGCCGCCATCAGCCAAAAAGCCTGTGGATCTGCGGTGGAGCGCAATCGGCGCAAACCTTGAATCCCGCAGTTAAACGTGACTAGCAGTGCCCAGATCAGACAGGCAAACCCCAGATAACCAATTTCGACGATCGTTTCGAGAAAAATTGAGTAGGCACCTGTGGCACTGAAGCGGGGGCTAGTTTGGTAAATAGGATAAATCTTCTTAAACACGCGATCTCCCGGCCCAAAGCCCAGTAGGGGTCGATCGCGAATCATTTTGCCGACTGCCTTCCAGACTTCGAGCCGGACGTTATTACTACTATCTTTACTACCGCTAAAAATACTCAACACCCGATCGCGCAACATCGGAATCGCTAACATTATCAGTCCGCCGAGGACAATAATAACGCCTAATGCTAGCGGCAATCCCCAAGATTTCCAAAATTTAGGCAATGTCGGTCGCAACCAATAATAAACTAAGGCAGCACCAACAAAAATCCCGACTAATGCCCCAACCCAGGCACCACGAGCGTATGTCGCCTGCAAGCAGTAAGTATTTGTCACTACCATTACCATCGCCAGTGTTTTTTGGAGCCAGCCGCGCCAGATAAAACAGGCGGCGACACTAAATGCGATCGCCGGTAAGAGATAGGCGGCTAACTGATTGGGGTTTAAAATATAGCTATACACTCGCGTCGTTTTAGCCAGTGTAGACTCAGCATCTACCCACGTTGCCAACTGTTTGGCACCATAAATCGACTGATGAACGCCATAGACGCTCACGAATAGCGCGATGTGTAAATAAATGGCAATCAGCCAGTTCCGAATTCGACTCGATCGACACAACCGCGCCAACATCACAAATAATAATAGGTATAGGCTAAGTTTACTCAATCCGCCCATTGCCGCATCTCGTACTGGCGATAAACCAGTCGCAATCGCCGATACCGCCCAAAATAATAGAATAGCAACATGAATGGGTGTAATGCCCCCAGTTCGATCGTCACAGAGAGTCAATAATACCCAGAAAGCAGCCACCGCAGCCATTAGCAACCCGACTGTTTCGGTAGACAATCCAGGGATAGACTTTTCAAAGGGGGCTAAAATAAAGACAAATGAAGTCAGAATTGCCCCAATTTCATCGCCCCACTGCATCACCCAGCTCTGCTGTCGCCAAGATCGCAGGCTCCCCACCCAGCGATGAATGTAGCTAGCATCAACCCAAATATTGGGGGATAGATCGGATAATGTCAGCCGTTGCCAAAAAGAATACATCACAATTAATCGTAAGTTGTCAATCGACAGCAATTCTTGTTATGAAAGTTGAGATTGGTGATGGTAGTTTTTAAAAATAAAACTGCTGCAATCCGCATGATGTCGTCAACAACCTGACAGTCGATGCACTTAAATAGTGCCATTTTAAAATGAGTATGTCTGAACGGGTTTTTAATATGGATAGCAGATCGCCTATCCACTATCCACTATTCACTCACTCCAGATGTCTAACTTGACACTAAAAAGCAAGTATTACCACTTGAGTAAGTTAAATTGTTCCATATCTACAGTATCGCGGTTGCGATAAATCGATAGCACGATTGCTAGTCCGACAGCAGCTTCAGCAGCGGCGATCGCAATTACAAAAATCGTGAATACTTGTCCCTTAATCTCGACAGGATCGATATAGTTAGAAAATCCCATCAGGTTTAAATTGACAGCATTTAACATTAGTTCGATCGACATTAAGACGCGGACGGCGTTACGACTGATTACCAGCCCATAAATGCCGATACAGAATAGTGCGGCGGCTAAAATTAGAAAATATGGTAGTTGCAGCATAATATGAATTTTCTTGTTACTTATTACCGATTACTTTTCAATTCCCACCAACTCTCTCGGACGTTCGGGAAGTGTCAAACTATCTTGAGTCGAAGTGCCCACAATAGCACTGTCTGGCATAAAGTCTCTTCGTGCCAAGACGATCGCACCGATCATCGACATCAATAGTAATACTGAAGCCAGCTCGAATGGTAACAGAAAATCAGTGAAAAAATGCTTGGCGATCGGGACGACGGTGCTAGTTAACGGCATTGTTGTGGAAATTTTCCACGGTGTCACGATCGATACAGAACTCAATAGTGCGAACAAACCAGCACAAACTACTGCTGTCGATCCTTGTCTGATCCAAGCATTTTTCATTGGTTTGAAATCTTCGCGTTTATTTACCAACATAATGGCAAATAAGATCAGTACATTTACCGCACCGACATACACTAAAATTTGTGCCGCCGACACAAAATCAGCATTGAGCAGAATATAAATTCCGGCCATACTAATAAATACTCCGCCTAACAAGAAGGCAGAATAAACAATATTCGCAAATAAAACTACACCCAAAGCTGCTCCCAGCATCATGACAGAGAGAATGCCAAATGTAACTAATCGAACGCCTTCAGCAATTTCCATTGTTATTAATTATGTGTAAGTCTCAATTATTTGGTTCGATCTGCCGATCTTATTCGCAGCTAATAAGATCGGCTTTGTACTTATTTATTGCTGTTAGCACGTTGAGAACCAGCAGGCAAATCGTGAGGTTCCATCACACCTTTTGGTAAGTATGCCATCGTCCGCAGTGCAGTCACCATCGGATCGTCAGTTACTTTAGTTGGTAGGCGACCTAGAGCGACACTATCATAATTAAGTTGGTGTCGATCGAATGTTGCCATTTCGTATTCTTCAGTCATCGATAGGCAATTGGTCGGACAATATTCGACACAATTACCGCAAAAGATACACACCCCAAAATCGATACTATAACTATTGAGTTTCTTTTTCTTGGTAGCTTTGTCGAACTCATAATCAACTACGGGTAAGTTGATCGGACATACCCGCACGCAGACTTCGCAGGAGATACATTTATCAAATTCAAAATGAATCCGTCCCCGAAACCGTTCGGATGGAATTAGCTTTTCATAAGGATACTGAACCGTAATCGGACGGCGTTGCATGTGGTCGAAGGTAACAGCCAATCCTTGACCGATATATTTAGCCGCTTGAGCTGTTTCTTTACCGTAATCGACTACTTGTTTGAGAAATTTCAACATGACAGATGGGAGGTGGGGAGAGTAAGAAGTAAGAAGTAAGGAGTAAGAAGTAAGAAGTAAAATTGCTTCTAAAGTATGGAACATAGTTCCAAAACCTAAAACCTAAAGCCTAAAGCCTAAAGCCTAATTAATTACCCGCCAAAAGCGTTAGGAAAGGCAAGCTTGAGTGCGGCGGTAATTAGGAGATTGGCTAGAGAGATGGGTAGGAGAAATTTCCAGCCGAGATTGAGGAGTTGGTCGATGCGGACGCGGGGGACTGTCCAGCGGGTGAGAATGGCGAGGAAGACTAAGAAATAGGCTTTGAGGACAGTCATCGTAATTCCTAACGATGCATCGACGACTTGTACCCAGGAAGTAGTAGGATCGACACCGAGGACATTGCTAATTAATTCGATCGGAACTGGACTCGACCACCCACCCAGATACAGGATCGCCACTAGTAGTGCCGACAATACTAGATTAACGTAGGAAGCGATGTAGAAGAGGGCGAACTTCATGCCGGAGTATTCGGTCTGATAGCCAGCTACTAGCTCTTCCTCAGCCTCTGGAAGGTCGAAGGGCAAACGTTCGCACTCGGCTAATGCTGCAATCCAGAAAATGACAAATCCGACGGGTTGTCGCCAAATATTCCAAGAGAGGATACCGTAACCAGATTGTTGATGCACGATATCGATCGTACTCAGACTATTAGACATTAATACGATCGCTAGTACCGATAATGCCAGCGGAATTTCGTAGCTAATCGATTGAGCGGCGGCACGCAGGCCACCAATGAGCGAATACTTATTATTAGAGGCATATCCAGACATCAACAAGCCAATCGGCACGACGCTAGATAATGCAATCCACAAAAATACGCCTGTATTAACGTTGGTAATTACTAAATTCTGACCGAAGGGAACGATCAAATACGAGATAAATACCGGGAGAACGACCAAAATCGGCCCGACGGTGAAGAGAATCGGATCGGCATTGGCGGGGGTAATATCTTCTTTAAATACTAGCTTCAAACCATCGGCAACTGGTTGGAGTACCCCCAGTGGGCCAGCATATTCTGGGCCGATCCGCTGTTGGACGGCGGCGGAAATTTTCCGCTCTAACCAGACATTGACGAGTACGCCAACTGTGGCACCAATAATCATCAGCAACATCGGAAACGGCATCCACAGAACTTTTGCCAGTTCGGCAGAAATACCAAAGTCGCTGAGGGATTGGATAAAAGTCCCTTGAAGGTCAATACCTGAATTCATATAGCCGCCCTTCGTTAATTGCTGAGGTTAGGTTGGTGATGAGAGAAAAATATGAGTGTAATTTTCCCTACCAGTATATCGCGGCGCGGGGATCTGGCGATCGAATGACTTACGAATCGATCGGCGGCTAGAGAATCTGCTCTGACTATAGTGCCTGGGTAATTTAGCCTCTAGCTCGATAGAGACTACAGACAAGATCGCCATCTTTGCGCGATCGAAATAATGACATATTCCCATCAGGTTCGGTTATCGATCGATCTCGACAATCATAAGATGCCGTCGGTCGTTCGATGCCGTCGGTACTCACCATTGCCTGATATTGCCAGTAATTCTTCGCACTCCGCTCGATTTTGAGAATACAAATCCGATGTCCGTCTACCTGACGACAAAATTGGGCACTAGCTGGAGCCATCTTTACGCACCAGACTAATAACCCGATCGATAATAATTTAAATAGATTAGTCAACACCGCTTAACCAAAATTCGATAAAGCCTCAATCTAGGCAGGGGCGATCTATAAATTGCCCTTACCTAAATCTCCTGCGATCGATTATAAACTTAGAATCTTTCTCCAATCCCAAATTGAATCCGGGTTTCCGAACGATTATTGAGCGCGTAATCGATCCGAATTGGGCCGATGGGCGAATTGATCCGGATGCCAGCACCATAGCCAAAACCGTTACCAGGTTTGCCCCGAACGCCGCCGGGATTGCCTGGAACGCTACTGCCAGTACCCAAATCGCTACCATAATCGGCAAAGATTTCACCACCGACAATCGAAATCAGCGGGAAGCGATATTCGGCTGTTGCCTGAAGGTAGCTGCGTCCCGCACCAACATCGCCATCCTCATATCCGCGTACCGAGCTGGTACCACCTAAGCTAAAGGCTTCATAAGGTGGTAAATCGCCCAAAATCGTACCACCTTGAACGTTAAACACTAATGCTTGCGAACCTGGTGTAAAGTTAATCAACTTCACTGGCGTGTAATTGGTAAAACTCGCTCTGGCTCTGGTCATAAAGATATTCCCGGTTCCCACTGGCACCGATTGATCCAGCCCCAATTTGAGCAATGTGCCTTGAGTCGGATCGGTGAAACTATTACGTAAATCTTGAGTCAGCCCCAACTGTACCATCAACAGATCGTCTTGACCAGTTTTACTAAAGCTCAGATCGTTACCTTTATCATCTTTAGGAACGATCGCACTACCATTGATATCGCGAATAGACACGCGCTGATATTGTACGCCCAGAGAGCCGCGCCAAGCACTATCGGTAAACGGATCGCCATTGAGCGGACGACTGAAGGTAATTCCGCCACCCTGCCTGAAAATTGTCGGCGTGTCGGTAGTTCCGGGTACGAAAGTTGGTGTTTTACCACCGCCGTATACTAACGATAACGATCGACGTTGAAAGACATTCGCATTGTAAGATGTCCGATTGGGATCGGTAGCAATCCACGGATCTGAGAAGTTAAGGTCGTAGAGTAAATCCCTGGTACCAATTTGCAGTTCGGCTCCTAATTTCTGAGCGTTACCCCCAACATTGAGTTGGTTATAACTGATGCTTCCAAATAAACCATTGGTCGAACTGATCCCACCCCCCGCAATAATCGAAGAAGTTTTTCGCTCGATGACGTTAAATTGTAATATTACTCGTGCTGGATCGGTACCTGAAGCAAAAGATACGCGCACATCGTCAAAAATCCCCAATCCATAAATCCGCCGCAAATCTTTTTCAGCAGTATTGCGGTTAAAAATTTTGCCCGGTTTTAATTCAGCTTCGCGGGTGACAATAAAGGGGCGAGTGTTACCTGTAATCGGTTTTTTCTTGTCGTCAACTAAGGAACCTTCTTTATTCAAAAAGCGCACCTGGACATCTTCAATCAGTCCTTCAGCGATGACCAGAGTTAGTTTGCCATCGGCACCGAGTTCTTCGACATCTACCACTTGAGCGAGGTTATAGCCCTGCTGTTGGTAAAGTTGATTTAATTGTTTGATAGCGGCTTGAAGATCGACAGCATTTAATTGCTTGCCATACTGGCTCTTAAATAAACTATCGACATCGGCTTGCTTGAGGACGGTGCTGCTATTAGCTGGCAACGTTCTAATTTGCACCTGTGCGAGGTTTCCGTAAGGCGTGACTAAGAAACTGAGTCTGACCCCTTTGGCAGTATCTTCGGGGATGATTTCGACCGCAGAGAAGGCACCTAGAGCTTTAATTGCATTGAGGTTTTGCTCTAATTGTTCGCGAGTTGTGGGTTGTCCGGCTTTGACAGTCAGAATTTGCCGAATTTTTGACTCTAGCTCTGGTGCTAAGGTACCTTTAGGATTTTTGATAATAATATCGGAAACTAAGACCTGCTTGCGATCGGGTGTAGTTGCAGGTGTCGCAGGTGCTTGGCTCTGTGGCGGCGTAGTTGGGGTGGTAACGGCGGCGGGTTTTTTGACTGGTGTGCGAGTTTTGCGTCGTGTAGTTTGGGCGAGTAATTCTTTAGCGGTGGGAATCTCGGATCGCACCGATGGCTGTGAGTTAGTGGCAGCCGCGATCGATGTATTTGGCGATCTCAACCCTGCTAAACTACTAGACGAGAGGATTTTCTCATTTGTATAACCGCTCCGTTGTAAATTGGGAGCGGATTGTGCGGTTGCCGTGACGGTGTGAGCTAGCTGCACGATCGTCGCAACTGTAACGATCGACAGTAATTTAGATTTAAATTTCATTTATTTGTATTATATATAGCGGTAGCGATCGCTAGCTAGAGGGCATAATAGTCTCTATCCTAGTTGTCCGCTGCACTCTACTCTTTGACTCCTAAAACTCTGGCTAATACTTGTTGATAAGCATCCTCAACATTACCCAGATCCCGGCGGAACCGATCTTTATCTAAGACTCGTAAATTGGCATCGGGTTCCCCAGTCAACCATAACCGACAACTATCGGGACTAATTTCATCAGCTAGTAAAATTTGCTGGTGCTTGTCTACACCAAATTCAATCTTAAAATCAACCAGCGTAATTCCACACTGTTGAAAAAATTCTTGCAAGATCCGATCGATTTCAATTGCCTTAGCAGCTAAGATCTCGATTTGCTCTGGGGTTGCCAATTCCATTAATAGTAATCGATCGCGCGTCAATAACGGATCGCCTAAAGCATCATTTTTATAGAAAAATTCTACTAATGGTTGTGGTAAAATCGTCCCTAAAGCAATCCCAGTCTGTTGGCATAAACTTCCCGCCGCAATATTACGAACGACAACTTCGATCGGGATAATTTTTACCGATTTAACTCGCATCTCATGAGTAGATGGACAATCGATATAATGGGTGGCAATGCCCCGTGCTTCGATCGCCCGAAACAAGTGTGCGGCAATCTGACAGTTAATTTCGCCTTTACCGACGATCGTGCCGCGCTTTTGGGCGTTAAAGGCGGTAGCATCATCCTTAAAGTAAGCTAGTAAGATCTCTGGATCGTCTGTGGCGTAGAGAATTTTTGCCTTACCTTCGTAAATCTGTGGATGACAATTCATGCTGAAATAGTTAGAATTATGGGAACGAAACCAATTTTTGACCTACAAATTGGCCAGGATTGTGTGTATTTATCGATAGTCAACACTATAGATCTTAATCGCCAATGTTCCATCTGCGATCGCTCAGATCGATAAAAGGTTAAGATCGGCACAAATTTACATTGGCATCATCGCATAGAATTTAAGCAAACTGCCGCTATGTCAGACAATGGGTGTCAATTTGGCTGTAGACTTACTCATCAATCTTCTGTAGGTTTTCCCTGAGGTGGTAGTACCAGCAACCTCAAAACTTTCGATTGTCGATCGGACCGCCACAATTTAGGATGCAAGATTAATGTCAAAACCGAGCGATTTCTTCATATACAACAATAACCGCTACAACGGCGACTTTACCCCCCAGCATTTGGTTTTTAACAGCAACCTCCAAGAATTTACGCAGCGAGTCAGTTTTATCTGTAGTCTAGAAACTGCGGGTAAGCTCACGCCAGAAGAATCTTACCAACAGATTAAGGCTCTGTGGAAAGGACTCAAACGGAGCAAGAAACAGCTCGGCATCGGGGAGCAAGTTAGTAATGATGGGAATGGAGAGTTGGGGGAGTAAGGAGTAAGGAGTAGGGAGTAAGAGGAGTGTGGAAAGTGTAGGGGAAGAAACCTAGAACGCAGTTCTAAAGCCTAAAGCCTAATACCTAACACCTAACACCTAACGCCTAAGACCTAACACCTAATTCCCTACGACTTGCTGATAATATTTTTGTAATTGCTTTGTTGCTGCTGCCCAACCCCAGCGTTCGGCTTCGGTGCGGGCATTTTTGCGGAGCTGGAGATTGGCAGTCGGATCGGCAAATAGTTTTTGAGTTGCGACGATCGCGCCTTGAGGATCTTGAGGATCGAATAAGTAGCCATTGTGCCCATCTGTAATAATATCAGGAATGCCACCCGATCGGGCGGCGATCGCCGGACAACCCGCAGCCATCGCTTCGAGCAGCACTAATCCCAGCGTCTCCGTGCGTGATGGAAAAATAAACGCATCCGCCGCAGCATAAGCCGCAGCTAATTTTTCACCCCCCAAATAACCTACAAAATGAGTCGGCGTATCGGCAAAATAGCTCTCCAAACAAGTGCGATGAGGGCCATCCCCAACGATCGCTAGTCGCGCGCCTGGAATTGCGGCTAAAATAGGCTTAATCCGCTCGATTTCCTTTTCAGCTCCAAGTCTACCTACATACAGTAATAGGCGGCACTCAGGCTCACCTCGGCTCAAATAATGCCGCATTTCGGGCGTTGCTCTAGCTGGATGAAAAGTTTCGGTATCAACTCCCCGCTGCCATAAATCTACTCGCTCGATGCCATGCGCGGTCAGTTCCCGCACCATCGCACTAGAAGTACAAAGATTTAACTCGGCTTGATTGTGCGCCCCCTTTAATAACTCCCACAATAATCCTTCTAACATGCCCAATCCGTAATGGTGTAAGTATTTGGGGAGATGGGTATGGTACGAAGCGACTAGCGGAATCCCGTGCAATTTTGCATAAAAAATTCCAGCTAGCCCTAAAACTGCTGGATTGACGACGTGGATTAGATCTGGCTGAAATTTGGCTAATTCTTGACCGATTTCTGGGCGGGGTAAGGCTAACTTGAGTTCGGGATACAGCGGTAAGGGAAAAGCAGACAATCCATAGATCCTCGCACCCTGATAAGATGTCATCCCACCTGAAGGGCAAAAAACCAAGACATCATCGCCATGTCGTTGCAGTTGCTCGATCGTATGTTTGAGCCGAGTGACAATGCCATCGACTTTCGGTAAAAAAGTTTCAGTGAATAGAGCAATACGCATCGGTTACCAGCTATGGATAATCTTGTAATCTTAGGGCGATCGATCCGCATCTTACCGCATCTGGATGCCAGATCGATCGGGAAATGGGCAACAGTAGCATCGCACCTGTTCCCCTGTTAAAGTATTTGCAGCTTACCACTTGACTCGACCTGTTCGATCGGGTATATTGGATAAGCGCAAAAAAAGCGGACGGTTAGCTCAGTTGGTAGAGCTCCTGCCTTACAAGCAGGCTGTCACAGGTTCGAGTCCTGTACCGTCCATTTAAAAATTTAGTTGGCTGATTTAGATGTAAGGGCAGCTTAGATCGATCGCCGAGTGGTTGAATTATTCCGCACTAATCGTTAATGATGGTAAGTTCCAGAATGGCCCATTAATGGGTGAATAATCAATCCCTTTAACGCGATTTTTAATTGCGGAGAGCGATAGAGCATTAACTAAGTAAATACATGGCAAGTTATCTTGAGTAACTTTCTGACTTTCACCATATAGTTGACGGCGTTTCTCTTCATTTAATTCTTGAGCGGCTTGAATGTAAAGATCGTCAATTTTCTTCTCCCAATCGGCGACTCGACGATCGGTAAGTTGAGTTTTACCTTTGGCAGGTTTGAGGTTAAATATATGAGATCCGCCATCTACAGACCAGAAGTTTGCACCATCATTTGGTTCTGCTCCACCTGTAAACCCAATTAATAAACTATCCCACTCTAGTGAATTATCGATCCGATCGATTAACAGACTAAAAGCGACTGGTGTAAAATCAACTTCGATGCCAATTAAAGCTAGATCTTGTTTGATTTGAGTACCCAATGCCTCGCGGATTTTATTACCAGAATTGGTGATTAATGTGAACCTGACTGGATTATCGCGATCGTCGATGAGTTTATTTTGTTCGTTGTATTTAAAGCCTGCTTCGGTAAATAATGCCTTAGCTTTTTGGGGACTATAATCGTAAAAGGGTAATCCCTGTTCGCGAGATAGATAATAAGGACTAGGTACAGAAATTGGCGAATCTTGGGGCGCACCCAAACCGCGATAGATATTATTAATCATCCGTTGCCGATTGATACCATAAGCGATCGCCTGACGAAATTTGATATTATTAAACCATCGCGATTTGATCGGATCGACTAGCGGTTTACCCTCTCTTTCCCCTTCATTGAGATTGAATGACATAAAAGTCGTTCCGGTTGCTGGCCCACCATTATAGATTTTATAGCCACCTTTTTGTTCTTCTTTTTTGAGTAGTGAAAAGAAATCTGGCGATACTCCATAAGAATCTAAACCACCCGATCGAAACTGTACCAAGGCTGTATCGGTCGATTCGACAATTTGCCAGACTGCTCGATCGATATAGGGTTGTTGCTTGCCTTGAGCATCCTTACGCCAATAGTAAGGATTCTTTTTAAAAACTAATCGTTCCCCAGGAGTATATGAATCAAGCATAAACATCCCGTTAGAAACCAAGTCTGCTGGCTTGGTATTAATTCCCCAAGTACTCAAAAATAGTGGCTTACCTTTATTATCTTTTTGTACGACTGTCGGGCGTAATTTATGAGCGGGGAGAATACTAATTCCTAGCGTCCGTAAGAAGGGTGCAAATGGTTCTGGAGTGGTAAATTCGATTCGATTAGCATCGATTTTTTTAATGACAGGTAGTTTGCGATCTTTGCCAATTTTGAGTACATCTCGCGTATCGGTCGGGATTTCTTCATTAAAGAAAACTTCATTAAAAGTAAACGCCACATCATCGATCGTTAATGGCGCACCATCCGACCATTTAAGATTTTGCTTGAGCGTAAAGGTAATGCTTTTTTTGTCTGGCGAAACGACCCAAGATTCGGCTAGTGCTGGTTGAATTTCGCCTTTTCCATCTTCAGTAATCAATCCTTCACCGACGTAGCCAAAGATATTTGGCGATTCATTACTTAATGCCGCATTAAAAGTCTTAGGATCGCTCAGAATTGCCGAAACTAATTGATTAGTGGTTTGGGCTGAAGAAGATGGGACGATCGCGCGACAACTGCCAATCCCGACTGCGATCGCACAGACTAACAATAAAGTCTGCCAACGCTGCCATTGAAAATTTAGGATATTCTTTAACATTCTGAAAATTTAGGTATAAATAGAAATTGTTAATTAAGAATCAGAGCGACAGATCCAATCTATAGATGTTGTGGTTAAATAGGATAAGTTTTCGTTTGCATCTAAGTTCGCGACTACTGTGATTCGTGCAAAACCTTACCCCTTGCCCATATTGTGAACTTGCGCCTTTTGTTTCCATTTTTCGATCCTACGGTAAAAGACTGGTCGTTAACAGCACGATTGTTGCGGTGGCTGACTTTTTTGTGGCTGACGCTCGGCATCTTTGTCTTGTTCTCAGCATCCTATTATCATGGGGAGGTCGAGCAAAAGGATGGATTCTATTATTCCGTGCGTCAAGTCTTTTGGATTTTTAGTAGTCTACTGCTATTTAATGCGATCGTCCATTCGCCACTAAGTAAATTACTAAAAGTTTCTCACTGGATTTTGTTAGGAATGGTAATGTTGCTACTGCTAACTTTACTGCCAGGAATCAGTAAAACGACGATGGGGGCGAGTCGGTGGGTGGGAATTGGGCCGATCGTCATTCAACCATCAGAAATAATTAAACCCTTTTTAGTGTTGCAAGCGGCGAAAATTTTTGGACGATGGCAACATTATCCCCGCAAAGTGCGGATAACTTGGCTGGTAGTATTTGCGATCGGGTTACTCGCAATTTTAAAACAACCTAACCTTAGTACGACATCCCTGTGTGGGATGGGGTTGTGGTCGATCGCGTTTGCGGCAGGTTTGCCCATGCGACACCTGACGGGAACGGCTGTTGGTGGCTTTGTTGTCGCGTTGATGAGTCTGGCGATCAACTCGTATCAGCGCGCGCGGATGCTGTCATTTCTCGATCCGTGGCCCCAGGCGCAGGGTGAGGGGCTGCAACTCGTCCAAAGCTTGATTGCGATCGGCTCTGGCGGCGTTCTAGGTAAGGGGTTTGGGCTATCTCACCAAAAATTAGATTACTTACCAATTCAAGATACAGATTTTATTTTCTCGGTATTTGCTGAAGAATTTGGACTAGTTGGCAGCGTGCTGCTGTTGGTACTAGTCATGAGTTACGCCACCTTGGGCTTATTAATTGCCAAGCGCAGCCATCATCCCGTCCATCGCCTGATTGCCGTGGGTGCGACAACTTTTATCGTTCTCCAGTCGTTATTTAATATTGGCGTTGCCGTGGGGGTTCTACCCACGACTGGTGTGCCATTACCGATGTTTAGCTATGGCGGAAGCTCGACGATCGCCTCATTGATTCAGTCGGCACTATTAATTCGCGTCGCCCGCGAGTCAGCCGCCGCAAAAGTGATTAAAATTAGAGCATAGAAACTGAAATTTGCCGTGGTAAAGTTGCTACCTAAATTGACGGGTAACACCTAGATTTACCCAATATCAGTCATTTATACGGTGATTAATTTTACAATTAGAGCTATTCTCTACGGGGTCAGAGAGTATATCCCGCATGTCCCAAATTACCAAAGCTCAGCCAAGATTGGCATTTTCACCACCTAAATTCAACCTGTGGGTGCTGCGGCTAGTCACTTGGGTGTTGCCTTACTGGTTAAAATCCAAACTTCGCATTACGAAAGTCGATGTCACCGATATCGATCGATTAGTCGAAGTCTATAAGCAGTCGCAAATGGGCAGATTGCGGTTGATACTGGCATTTCGCCATCCCAGTCGCGATGATTCGGCTTGTTTGGGGTATTTATTGACAAATCTGTTGCCCAAAGCTGCCAGAAAGCATCGGATCTCGCTCAAACCGCCGATCTTCGCTCACTTTATCTACGATCGCGGTATTCCCCTCTGGGCGGGTAAAATTGTCAGTCGGTGGTATCCACTCCTTGGCGGCATCCCGATCCATCGGGGTCGAGTCGATCGAGTCGGACTCCAGACCGCCAAAGATGTATTAGTTAGCGGTCGGATGCCCCTCGCCATCGCCCCAGAAGGTGCCACAAATGGACTGAGTGAGTTTGTTAGCCCCTTAGAGTCAGAAGCCGCTCAGATTGGATTTGAGGCGATGGAGGAGCTAGTGCGAGTCGGTCGAGAAGAAGATGTGTTGATCGTCCCGCTTGGCATTCAATATTATTATTTAGATGAGCCGTGGCGCGAATTAGAACTACTGATTTACCAGTTAGAACAAGACTGCGGCTTGGGTGTCGATCGTCATGACTCGCTGATCGCGATCGACCAAAACGATCGCCGACCGATGCAAAAGCTACTCTACGACAGGTTTTACCGATTGACTCAGCATTTGCTGTACCAAATCGAAAATTTCTACGCCCAGTTCTATCGTTATGAAATTCCCGAACGTCCCCCGATCGAACAATCGATCTCGCGCACCGAGATTTCCCAACGACTCCAAATGCTGTTTGAGTTTGCGTTACAAGTATCTGAAGGTTATTTTAATCTGATCCCACAAGGTACTAAAAGCGATCGTTCTCGGCAGATCGAACAAGCTGGCTGGGACTGGATTTATCGAGAAGAATTGACATCTCCCCAGAATTTATCTTTAGTCAGTCGGCGATTGGCCGATCGCATTGCCAGTGAAGCCGATTTGCGGATGTGGCACATGCGGATCGTCGAAAGCTTCGCCACGATCGCGAGTTCCTATATCAAAGACCGCCCGACGATCGACCGATTTGCCGAAATATCCCTCCTGCTCTGGGATTTAGTCAATCTCATCAAAGGCGAAAAATCCACCAAACCACCCATGCTCGGCAACCGCCGCGTCCACCTGACGATCGGCAATCCCATCCCCCTCTCCGATTACTGGGATCGCTACCAAAGCGGTCGCCGCCAAGCCAAGCAAGCCACCATCGACCTCACTCAAGAGTTGCAGACAGCGATGGAAGGTACGTTGGATAAGGGGTAGAGGAGATGGGAGATGGGAGCGGGGAGATGGGAGACGGGGAGATGGGGAGACGGAGGGACGGGGAGACGCGGAGCGGGAATAG
>NZ_JANYJC010000346.1 GCF_025361915.1 Chamaesiphon sp. GL140_3_metabinner_50 | reverse complement strand
CCAAATAGCCATTAACGCTACAGTCAACATCATTATCGCCCCGAATAACATGCAAAATAACTTGCTCAAAAATATACTCAGAGATGTTGCCAAATCATCTGCTACATCTACAATCGCTCTGGTCGGTTCAATTCTAGGGCTGGGTCTAGTTGGGGTAAACCCGGCTGGAGCCGTTACCTTTGGCACGAATCTCATCATCGATGGAGATGCTGAAGCAAGTGTTGGTTTAAGAGATACAGCAAGTGCTGTTTCTGGCTAGACGGGAGTTGGGACACTTACATCGACTCCATATGGTACCGCTGGTTTTCCCTCAACGACTAGTCCAGGCCCAATAAATCGTGGTAATAATTTCTTTTCGGGAGAAGCCTCTACTGTAACTAATCCTTTCCAGTTTATTGATGTATCCGCCATTGCTGGAGCCATAGATACAGGTACGGTAAGATACGATCTATCCGGCTTTTTTGGAGGTAATACGGATTTAAATGACTTTGCAGGTATTAGTATGGTTTTATCTAATCTACGTGGTACTGAGACAGGGCGTATTCAAATTGGCAGCTACACAGCAGCAGATCGAGCGAATATTACTGGATTATTAGAGGCAAGTAGTTCTGCTGTGGTTCCTATTGGAACTCGAAGAATCTCGGTACAGTTGGCGATGATAGGAACTGGACTTTTCAACGATGCCTATGCTGATAATCTCTCTTTAGTGCTCACAGATACCAATGCTACTGCTACTAGCGTCCCCGAACCTTCGGCGATTCTAGGGGTATTGATTGGTGGTGCTTTAGTCGTGGGTGCGATGAAGAAGCGCAGAAAAAATCTGTAGGTATCTCGTCGCGCTGGTTTGGTTAGGGGCTTGCAATTTAATAACCTACCAGTGGGTTTAGGTTTTGACTTCGCTCAACCCTCGGAGGGTTGAGCGAAGTCGTTGGCGATAGCCTGCCGTAGGCACAACCTAAACCGACAAATATCTGGGATGTTATTTCCACGCAAGTTCCTTAGTGGGCGATTTCAATCGTTGTGCTGTCCGAACTGCTGGGGCGGTTGCTATGTAATTAGTCTCTGGGGCGATCGTGGTTAGAATCGCCCAACTGTCTCCCGTACCGATCTAAACTAGAGAGCGAACTATCTTCTAACTTATGTCGATCGCGATCGCTGGAGAACGTAGTGGCGTGGGTAAAACCACCATTACGCTCGCCCTACTTGCCGCACTGCGGCGCAGACAGCAGACGGTACAATCTTTTAAAGTCGGCCCCGATTATATCGATCCGATGTTTCACTCTTATGTAACGGGTCGAGCCTGTCGGAATCTCGATCCGATTTTAACATCCCCAGATTACGTGCGGCAGTGTTTCGATCGCCATAGTCGCACGGTAGATTGTAATATTATCGAAGGCGTGATGGGGCTATTCGATGGCGCGTCGGGGGCGACAGATGCGGGAAGTACGGCGCAGGTTGCTAAGTTATTAAACGTTCCGGTTGTCTTAATTCTCAATTGTAGTAGTACTTCGCGATCGATTGCCGCGATCGCGCATGGTTATCGGACGTTCGATCCGCAAATTCAACTGGCGGGCGTAATTCTCAATCAAGTCGGCAGCGATCGGCATCTTGAATTACTCACTGCTGCCCTCTTGCCGCTCCATCTACCCATTTTGGGCGTACTCAGACGACGCGACGACCTCAAGATTCCAGATCGCCATTTAGGGCTGATTCCGGCGGGAGAGTTGGCCGATCTGAATGTAACGATCGATCGTCTGGCGGATGTGGGCGAAACTTGTTTCGATTGGGAGCGATTATTACCGTTATTGATGGCGAAGCCAGTGCGGGATGATGCGAGTAGTAGTCCCGTGTTTACCCCCCCAACTCCCCCTTATCAAGGGGGGGCTTCGATCCTCCCCCCAAGGGGAGAGCTTCGGGATTTGGGAAAATCCACAGCAGATCGCCCGATTCGGATTGCGGTAGCTAAGGATGCGGCGTTTAATTTTTACTATGCAGATAATTTGGACTTACTCGCAGAGCTAGGAGCTGAGTTAGTCGAATGGAGTCCATTAAGCGATGCTCGGTTACCAGCAGATATTTGTGGCTTATATTTTGGGGGTGGATTTCCCGAAGTCTTTGCAGAGATCTTAGCCGAAAATCGCTCGGCGATCGCCGCAGTCAAGGCAGCAATTATGGCGGGGATGCCTACTTATGCTGAATGTGGTGGATTGATGTATTTAAGCGATCGAATTATTGATTTTAACGATCGATCTCATCCAATGGTGGGAATTTTCCCGACTACTGCCGTGATGGGGAAAAAATTAACACTCGGTTATCGCCAACTAACACTTTTGCAAAATAGTTTAATGCTAGATTCTGGCGATCGAGTGTGGGGGCACGAGTTTCATCGTTCTACTCTAACCGATCCGCCCGTCCGACCTTTATACGATCTTCAGGGTTATGAATCTAATTCGATTTTCCGACCGGAAGGTTGGTATAGATACCGCGCCCATGCAGCTTACACTCATCTACACTTCGGAGCCAGACCGGATTTGCCGGGTCGATTTATCGAGCGTTGTCACAGATTTAGCGAGATATTTGCATCTCGAAAATAATAAAACGATCGCGATCGAAATTTGAAATTGTAGCTACCAGATCGAACACTTTTTTAATTTTGATGTTAGTATGTGTGGGAGTCGAATTAGAGAACTCGACCTATTGTTTAGATCGAACATCTACAAATTTTAAAAAATCATGAATAAATTAATCCAAACAATCGCGCTCGGTGCTGTAGTTTTATCCCCTTTGAGCCTCATCGTAACTGCTATTGCGGCTAACGCTCACCACACATCCTCTCACGTTTCTACCGTATCAATTACTGTCGCCAAAACAGATAAAACCAAGGCGAAAAAAGGTAAAAAGACGACAGCACCCGGTAGCATGAAAAAACCTGCCACTACTACTCCTGACGCTACTAAGCCAGGGGCAACCGCACCTACTGGTGACACGATGCCAGCGAAAACTACTCCAGATAGCACTACAGTTCCTAGCTCTAAAACCAATTCCACTGGTGGAACTGAAGGCTCTATGTCCAAACCAGGCAGCCTCAAGGTTCCTACAACTCCTGGCACTACAACCCTACCTGGCACCCCCGCATCAATTCCTGGTAGCGACTCGACACCTAATCCTACCGTACCTAACACGACACCTAACGTACCCACTGGTACACCTAAGTAGATCGAAATTTTTAACGGCAACGATCGAAATCTTGCAAAATTAATTTAGATTCGATGTTGCTGCAAGTGTCTCTAGTTATCTGGCTGGGGGCACTTGTTTTGTATTGATATAGTCGTTGGAAAGCTTATCCGGAGGATATACTACGCCAACGAGGAGAATCGAACCATACCCGATCGCGGCGGCAACTCGACCGATCGAGCTAAAAGCGTCATAATAAAAGTGAGTCCACAGCAGATCTATTCACCTCACCCTTATGCCCCGTCTAGAGTCTCTTACCATGTCCTCAACAGCCACACATCCCAATCGAGTTAAGGCTCGATCGATCGAGGATGATTTAGAGACTCAATCGCCCCAACTAGATTACGATCTAGCGATCGTCGGTGGCGGGATCATTGGGAATACACTCGCCCTCGCGCTGCAAAATTCAGGATTACGAGTAGTTTCGATCGAATCGGAAGCTCAGTCGGTATCGGTTGCTAAGGGTAGAGCCTACGTGCTATCGGTACTCTCAGGCAAGATCTTTGAGGGGCTGGGCATCTGGAATCGCGTTTTACCTCAAGTTACTCAATTTAGCCAAATTCAAATCTCTGATGCCGATTATGCGGGCGTAGTAAAGATGTATCCAGAAGATCTGGGTACCGCCGCATTAGGCTATGCAGCCAGCCATGAAGTATTGCTAACCGCATTGCAAAGCCAACTGAAATCGGCTCAAAATATTACCCTCATGTGCCCAGCACGAGTCACCACTGTAGACTATGGCGATACCGGGGCGACACTAACAGTTGAGACTCCAGATACCGCCACACCTCTGAGCATCCGTGCGAATTTAGTAATTGCCGCCGACGGAGCCAAATCTACACTCCGCGAACGGGCGGGCATTGCTACCAGCGGCTGGAACTATTGGCAGTCTTGCATTACCGCCACTATTTCTCCAGAAAAATCTCACCAAAATATTGCCTACGAAAGATTTTGGTATGCAGGGCCGATCGGGGTGTTACCATTAGCAGATGGTCGCTGTCAGGTAGTTTGGACGTTACCCCACGATCGAGCCGAAGCATTGCGCGATCTGCCAGAAGCTGAATTTCTCCAGCAGTTAGAACATTGTACGGGTGGATTATTAGGCAAACTAGAACTTGACTCTCAACGGTGGTTATTTCCTGTTAAATTGATGCAGTCTCAGCAATATACCGCCCAGAGACTAGCCTTAATCGGCGATGCCGCACACTGTTGTCATCCCGTCGCTGGGCAAGGCATGAACTTAGGGATTAGGGATGCAGCGGCTTTAGCAGAAATTTTAGTCGCAGCGCATCAGGCTGGCGAAGATATCGGCAGCGATGCCGTACTCAAACGGTACACGAGCTGGCGCAAACCAGAAAACTGGGTAATTTTAGCTTTTACCGATTTCCTCGATCGCATGTTCTCGACTAGCATTCTCCCGATCGTTATTATCCGCCGATTTGGATTATTATTACTCGATCGTATTCCTCTATTCAAACATCTGGCTCTGAGACTAATGACGGGATTAGCGGGCAAATTGCCACAGGTAGCTCGTTAGGGTTTAGGCTTTAGGCTTTAGGTTAGTATCCACTATCCACACTTCTCCTTACCGAGCAACTGAGCCGACATAAATGTCGTCTAATTGGGTGAAAGAAACTCTGCTTGGGTGTGTTGGGTTTCATTCTTCAACCCAACCTACAGATCTAACAACTATTCACCACCCACTAACATATCCCCGATAATACGTGCGGTGGCGGGGGCGAGTAAAATGCCATTCCGATAATGTCCCGTGGCGACTAATATGCGTTTATTCGCGCCAACTCGATCGATTACAGGTGCCGGACGCTGATTCGGGCGCGGGCGTAACCCTTGCCAGGTGCGGATAATTTCACCCTTAGCTAAATCGGGACAAGTGGAAATCGCAACTTGTTTGAGTTGTTCCAGACATTCTGCTTGCGCTGTCACAACACCATCGACAGGAAATTCGACAGTCGCGCCCACCCAATAATCATTACCGCCACAGGGGACGATATTCACATCTTCACTGACGATAACTGGTTGAAAATCTGGGTTGCCTAGCGGTTTGGGCAGCCGGATTTGTAAGGCTTGCCCTAATACGGACTGAATATCGATCGCTGCATGGGGCGATAATAACTGAGTAGAACCCAACCCCGCCGTCACGACCGTCCAGTCGCTGGTAATAATCGGTAGACCGGAAGTTAAAAGATCGCAGCTCTGCTGGTTCTCGGCAGTAATAGACTCGATCGATCGATCGAAATGAAAATTCACTCCATTAAGTTGTGCCGCAGCTACTAGAGCCTCCGTCAGGGCAACTGGCTCGACTTGTAAATCTTGGGGCGAATATGCCGCAGTCCTCGTAAATTGGCGGTCGATTTGGGGCAGTTGGGTAACTACTTTGCGCGCATTCCATAATTCTAATTGCCACTCTTGCTCGGTGCGAGTGGTGACTAATTGCGCCCATTTATCTAGATCGTCTTCAGCAGCTAATAGTTTGACAATACCCTGCGAGTTGTAGGGAATCTTTTTACCTGTAGCTCGTTCTAGTTCGGGAATTAGGGTTTGATAACGGCGAATGCTATCTCTGCGGAGATTCCAAGCACGTCCTTTGACTTTCTGGGAGATAATTCCCATCAGTACGCCTAGAGCTGCGCCTGTGGCTGCTGAAGCTGGCGTATGGCTGGCATCATAAACATCGATTGTATATTCATTCGAGCGACTGAGTTCGTAAGCAATAGTCGCGCCAATAATGCCGCAGCCGATAATACTAATACTGGTGGACATTTAAATTTAGTTGAGAATTGAGACTCTGGTTTTAATACATTGACGGAAAGATAGGGTAGGGACAATGTCTTGTCGGTTTTTTTATTCGGAGGGAACCTCCGAATAAAACCGCCGCTTAATGAGTTGTCTCTACCCTATATTGTGAGGGCGGTTCGTGCCCTCGTTCGGTAATCTCCGAAATTTAATTATGCTGCGGGAATCAGTTTCGAGAAACTTGCAAAATCTTTAAGAGCTTCACCGTAGTTGCGAATTGCCACTTTGTAGTCATTATTGCCAGCGGCTTCATCGATCTTGTTGAGATGCACGAAAATTTCTTTGCTAATTGCCAAAGCTTTCTCTTTGCTACCTGGTAATAACTCTCTCGATAAACCAGACAGCCGGGTTCTGATTTCGCCTAGAGGCCCGTGGATAAAGGATTTGACATTATTCCAGTCGCGTTCTTCGATCATAGCTGCGAGTTCGGGTAGTCGATCGCTCAACGCTACCACATTTTTGTTGGTAGCTTGAATTTGGGTGAGTTGCTGAGTGCTATAAGTGGGAGCCTTAGCTTGAGAACCATCGCCACAGCTAACAACAAGGACAGAAATTAATACCAGCATCAGGGAGATGAGCGGACGAAAGAGAGACATAATTATCTAGATAATAGGAGAGCAGTTATTTAAAATCGGTTGCAATGTGCCATCGGCAATCGCGAAGGTCGGCAAAGCCTGAGTTATACTCTCAGCATACTAGAATTATTAGGCTGCGCGATCGATGGCATTGCTGAATTTACTAACGAGCCGATTTCGTCACCCTACCAATCTAGCATTGCCGTCGATCTCGATTGCCGATGGCACGCTACGCGAACGGTGGCGATGCTAAACTAACAGATAAGTCACATTTTTAAAATCTAGCTCGTTTCCGACTTCAGATTCCCAATTCCATGTTTAGAGTATTTACCAAAGATTACGACCGCCAGTTCGAGCGATGGACAGATGCCTTAGATGCCGGAAATTCGCTCAAGTCTAAGTGCAAGAGTTTATTTCAGGATATCCGCATTTTTGATGGCGATGAATTAATCTGGGTCTACAGTCGCTTGCATACATACCCGCAGTACATCGGAGCGGGTGTATATGACAAACTAGCACGATTATTTATTATGGAAAATGCCACGATGCTGGATGTTGAGGTCGATGAACCCGATCGATCCTAACTGCCGATCGAGTTGGCACGGACGGTTACAATTAACCTATCGCCACCACCATGCCAAAACTCAAGCGGTCGAGCATTATGGGATTGCCCCGCTCAAAGTCCAACGGGCGTTCTATCCCGAAGGCGATGCAATTTGTCACAATACGATTTTGCATACGGCTGGGGGAATTGTGGGTGGCGACAGGCTCCAGATCGCGATCGACCTTCAGCCCGAAGCTCGTGCCGTCATTACCACGGCAGCAGCAGGTAAAATTTATACTAGCAACGGTCATCTGGCATCTCAAACCATCGTCCAGAACATTGGCGATAAGGCCTGTCTGGAATGGTTGCCACAAGAAACAATTATCTTTGATGGCGCGATTTTTAACCAACATTTGCGTGTAAATTTAGCCCCGACAGCAAGCTGGCTGGGATGGGAAATTTTACGATTCGGGCGCACGGCACGCGGTGAGAAGTTTACCAACGGAATTTGGAAATCTGCCACGGAAATATATCGAGCTGGCGATCCTGTTTGGATCGATCGACAGTTATTAGTTGGTGATGAGACAATCGATCGAGCTAATAGTTTAGCAGGATATCCGATCGTCGGTTCTTTCGCTTGGATCGCTCCAGGTGGCTCGGTACCCGCAGATGCTGGCGTTAGCAAGGAATTGGTGATTAATGCTCGATCGTTATTTACAGGCGAACCCAGTCGCATTGGCGTAACGCGCTTATCAGCCGGATTATTATGTCGCTATCGAGGTGACTCTACAACAGAGGTGCGTCAGTGGTTTACGGCTGTTTGGCATTTAATACGCTCTTCATTTCTCAGCAGTCCGCCCATCCATCCCCGCGTGTGGCAATAGTATTAGGTGTTAGGTATTAGGTATTAGACTAGATTGTGTTTTTGTCTATTCACTATCCACTATCCCTACCCCAATGCAAAAACCCCCCTCACATTACTGCGAGGGGGGTTTTAATCTCTTAAACTCTTATATCAAAAGGTATTAACCGTTGATGGAAGGAGCAGTCAAAGCAACTGGAGTAGCTTCACCAGCAGCTAAGTCAAGAGGGAAGTTGTGAGCGTTGCGCTCGTGCATTACTTCCATACCTAAGTTAGCGCGGTTGATGATGTCAGCCCAGGTG
>NZ_JANYJC010000320.1 GCF_025361915.1 Chamaesiphon sp. GL140_3_metabinner_50 | reverse complement strand
GATCCGCGTTGGCATCAACTCGTTGAAGGAACTGCAACTACAGCGGAATTAGTGACGGTGAGATACGTTGGCTATCGACAGGCTGACAAAGCGATCTTTCGGGCGAAAGTTAGTCGGGGAGATGGGAGTAAGGAGTAAGGAGTAAGAAGTAGGGTAAAAAAACAGCGCGGACAGATGCTCGTAGATTGAGAAGCTGTCCGCGTTGTGAGAGAGCGATTTTAGCCGAATTGACCGCTCATGGAAGTTTTCTCGATCGACTGATAACTACCTGCGGTGGATTCTTCATAGTCGATGGTCATCTGAGCAGGTTTGCAGCGTTTGATTGCTACCTGAATACCTTGGGCGGATTCACTCTCTAAGTCCTCAATATAACCAGCCTTGGCTTCATCAGCTTCTACTGCCGTGCCAAACGGTCCAAAATAATAGGTGCAGTGAGGTCGTTCGGTGGTGACTTCGACCCACCATGCTTGTCCCATCAGATGGAGCGCACTGCTCCAGATATCTTGAATTTTCATTGGTTTAGATTCCGCAGATTCAAAGGAGGTGTATAAGTTGATGGACGTGAGCAATATTAAGGGTTAGATCTTAAATAATCCCAAAATACTCGCTTAACGCTCAGATAGTCGTAACATATTTGACAAACGCTGGCGGGATATCTCGTATAGACACATCGAGGCGGCATTAGCAGCATTCAGACTGGGCGTTTTACCAGTTAGAGGAATCGAAACTAAGTGGTCGCAACCTTTTTGAGTGAGCAAGCTGAGTCCATCACCTTCAGAACCAATAGCTAAAACAATCGGACGACGATCGCTAAAATCGACGGTATAGATGGCTTGTTCGGCATCAGCAGTGGTGCCATAAATCCAAAAGCCAGCATCTTTGAGTTGTCCGAGTGCGCGGCTGAGATTGACGACACGAGCAACGGGAAGATGCTCTAAAGCTCCGGCGGCAACTTTTAAGACGGTAGAGGTAATCCCGACGGCGCGCCGCTGGGGAATGACTACACCTTGCGCTCCCAAGGCTTCGGCACTGCGGACGATCGATCCCAGATTTTGAGGATCGGTAATGCCATCGGCGACGACGATAATGGGCGAGTCGGAAGCAGCTAGGGCGCGGGTAATTAGTTCTTCGATTTCTAGGTAATCGTGGGGTGCGACTTGCGCGACGATCCCCTGATGATTGCCACCGCTTGCCATATAGCTCAGGCGTTGGGCATCTACTTCATCAACGACGGTACCATTAGCTTTGGCTTGGTCGATGAGGGTAAAAAAGGCGGGGTGGTGGCGAAGTTTGGACAATACCCAGATCCGATTGATTTGGCGTTCGTTTTCGATCGCGGTAAAGACCGAATGTTTGCCGTATAAGTAATCGGTAACTTCTTCTTCGGCGATTTCTGGTGCGGGGGGATCTTGCCAGCCGCCGCGATTATTGCGACTGTATGCGGGGCGATCCGATCGATCCGATTTGCCTGCATAATCGTTGCGGTTGCTGCTAAAGCGACGATCTCCGGTGGGGGGACGATCTTCACGACGGCGATCTCCAAAACTTGAGGAGCGATTCTCATTACGATCGGCTCCACCACCGTCGCGACGGCGATCGCCAAAACTAGAGGATCGATCGTCGCGATTGAAGTTAGGACGATCTTGCCGATCGCCACGTCCGCGATCGGAACCATTCCCACCCCAACTATCGCCATCATCTCTGCGGGGCTTGTAAGCGTCTTCACGGGGCTTAAAACTGCTCGATTGACTCGGACGAGGTACGCCCCAATCTTTGCGTTCCTCGCGAGATTTATCGGGGCGGTCGAATTTATTACCAGGCTTAGGACGGTCGAAACTCGATCCACCTTCAGCATCGCGCGGACGATAGCTGCGATCGCGATCGAAGTTATTTGCGCCATCAGTTTTGCGCGGACGACGATCGCGATTGCCTGAGTCGCCATCTTCGCGGCGACGGGGTGCGTCTCCCGCTGGGCGATATTTGTCAGAGCTGACGGATCTACCTTCAGAATTGCGGCTGGGGCGAAAATCGCGATCCCCACTGCTGCCACCATCACGATTTCCCTGGCGTGGGGAAGGTTTACCGCCACCAGAGCGACGAGGTTTAGATATCATATATATTCATAAAAATTATGTGGCTGGAGTCGAATCGAACTGGAGCAAGGCAAATAACTCCGCGAGCCGAGGGGGATTGGTAATGTAAAGATAACCGATTAAAGTCTCAAAACTGGTAGCTTGCTGATAAACTTCGGGATCGAGGCGACGAGGGCGACCATTTGCTGCATTTCGACCGCGCCGGATCGCATCCAATTCGATCTCACTCAGATGAGGTAATAGTCGTTGCAAATGACTAGACTGCGCTTCAGCACGAACTTGGGCGACAACTTGCTGATGATAGGCATGAGACCGCTTGGGCGGATACAAAAACTGCGTGCGAACGTAAAGTTCGTACACTGCATCTCCCAAATATGCGAGAGCTGATGGGGACAGTTGTGACACGCGATCGGGGTGGATAGCTAAATTATTTAGCTGTTGCCAGCTTTGTGGTAGCTCTGTTTCACCCACGACAATATCTAAATCTAAAATAGCTAGAAAATTTTGACCTCAACCTACCAATTTTATCAAAATTTATCGAAACTAGTTAAAATGCCAACAATTTGACATTAAACTTAGCAGCCAGTCCAATAACGCGACTTGCTGCGGTTTTGTCAGTCGATCGCGGTCAATTCATGAGTTAAGGTGGAGGTAATCGGCACGAATCTACAAAAAATTTCGACCGCACACCATCAACCTTAACGCTCACGATCGACTCGTGCCATGAAGATCTGAGTAATTTTCGATCCGCAATGGTTACTTTGCTCCAGGCTCGATTCGTGCCAAGGCTGCATCGACAGATGTTTGCAGCGATAGAAACTGCTCTAGTCTTACGAGTTTGACTGTTTGGGTCACCCGCGCATTTGTGACTATTTGTACCGTTCCTTCAACACCTTGAGCTTTTTTGACTAGTTGGACTAGCGCACCGAGTCCAGAACTATCGACAAAATCGATTTTAGATAGGTCTAAAATCAGGTTTCCGGGGCCTTCTTCAATACACTTATCCATCACCTTCCTGAATGTCGGCTCCGAAAAAGCGTCTAATAATCCAGTCAGGCGGAATAGTTGGTAATGGTCTTTGACTTCGCGAGTGCCTCGGAGACTCACGGTTAGAGATAGTGGTTCAGCGATAATAGCCTCCTTACAGTTTTACTTGAATAAATAATCCATTGCCGATCGCGATCGAATGATAACGCTGCTTCTGGATCTTTCCCAATTTCTAGTCATCTTGTCAACTTTCTTTAGAGAGAGATGGGAGATGGGAGCGCGGAGATGGGAGTGCGGAGATGGGAGATGGGAGCGGGGAGCGGGGGGACGGGGGCACTGGGAAATAAATCCAAAATCCTCTTTACTCCTTACTTCTTACTCCAACATCCCATCTCCAACCTCCCATCTCCAACCTCCCATCTCCTACCTCCCACCTCCCATCTCCAACCTCTCGCGCATTTGCTTGACAAACTTACCAAATAGGTAGTCGGCATCGTGAGGGCCGGGACTGGCTTCTGGGTGGTATTGAACGGAGAAACAGGGGAGAGTTTTATGCTGTAGACCTGCGATCGTCCGATCGTTTAAGTTGAGATGGGTGATTTCGATATCTGCACTTAAAGATTCAGCCGCGATCGCAAATCCATGATTTTGACTGGTAATTTCTACCGTTTGGGTGAGTCCCGCTGGTTGGTTGAGTCCGCGATGTCCAAATTTGAGTTTGAAGGTTTCCGCACCCAAAGATAGACCGAGGATTTGATGACCCATACAGATGCCGAAAATCGGCTTGTTAGCGGCTAATAATTCCTTAGTGGTCGCTATCCCTCCCGTGACGGCGGCGGGGTCGCCTGGGCCATTTGAGAGGAAGATCCCGTCAGGATTGTGCTTGAGAATTTCGGCGGCTGACGTATCGGCGGGAACGACAATTACCCGACAACCGTGACTCGCCAGCCGTTTGAGGATATTCCGTTTTACACCAAAATCTAAGGCGACAACGGTTAGGGGTGCGCTGTTATTATCGGTCGATTCTGGCTTAAATTCCCACATTGGTTCGCTCGGTTGCGACCATTCGTAAGTGGTTGAAGTTGTCACATTATCGACTAAGTTCAATCCAGCCATCCTCGGTGCCGATTTCACAAGATTGAGCAATTCTACTGGGTCGAGAACTTCTGTGGAAATTGCCCCATTCATGGCTCCAGCCGATCGCAATTTGCGAGTCAGCGCACGGGTATCAATCCCATAAATGCCTGGAATATCGTGATGTTCGAGATATTTTGGGAGCGAAGCTGTCGATCTCCAGTTACTAGGACGATAGCAGACATTCCGGGCAATCGCCCCCCGAACTTGTGGAGCTGCCGATTCATCGTCATCGGGATTGACCCCGGTATTACCTAGTTCTGGATAGGTAAATACGACAATTTGACCGCTATAGCTAGGATCGGTGAGTACTTCTTGATAACCAGTCATCCCCGTATTGAAGACAACTTCGCCAATGGTCGTACCCATTGCGCCAAATGACCAACCAGGGTAGGTTGTGCCATCTGCTAAGACCAATAATGCTGGCAAAACCGCAGAAACGGACATAGTATTTACAAACAGATTATTATGGCGGAGCTATTATATCACCCCTGCGCTAATTATCGCGGTTCGACCTAATGTAATATACTTCTGAGCCATTGCCAGAGATGATGTTTGGCTTGAATTGCTGGCGGATTGGGTGCTTGAATTGGGGCGTTATCCAGCGGCGAATTGTTTGTCGAAAGTAACGCGATCGTCATTTCTCCATCGGTAAAATAGCGATCGCCACCACCATTGTATTCCTGCAAAGTAGCTCCGACACCAGTAACTTGATAAACACTAACCACTTGTTTGACTTTTACCAAGCTCTCAATTGTTGCATTTCTTTCCGCATCGATATCCGCAGCAATATGATGGGTAATTTTGCCAGTCAGATGACTGAAACCACTACTGCGATCGAATGTCGCCGAACCGATCCATAATGGTCTATTACTTTTAGTGTCGGGATCTGGCGATTGCCAAAACCGAACGTGATGGCGTTGATTTGCACTACTCCCCGCTGGTTGCTCGAAGGCGAGATCTTGCTGGCGATTGAAAAAATATAAATTACTCACAGGTGCTGTCGGATATGCACGTTTGAGCAACACACTCCCCGCAATGCCAATACTAGTCTTAATTGTAATCGAATCTGCCGGATACCAGCCCGCTAATAACATTGCTCGAACTACTTCCTGACGCGTTCCCACCACCCCGATATTGACTGGATCTCCCGGAATACCCTCGCTGGTATGGGTAACTTTAGGTGAATTTGCGAGTTTGGGATTGTGCTCGTAGTGTCGCCAAATAGCTGGCAAAATTGCATACGCGCAAATACCATACGTCAAAACTACACCACCCGAAATCGTGAGGATCGGTTTAATCCACCGACGGCGGCGGGCAACATTTTTATTTTTACCAAAAAATCGGCTCACATCTTTAAAATTCGCAGATCGTACTCACTCGGATTGCCCGATTTTAGCGATAAATACTCCGAATTGATGAAATATTTGCATTTCTCAACAATTGTTTAGGGGAATCGACCGATCGATTACGATCGAGAATATGAGTAATACTTGGATTCAATTTACCACTAACGATTAAATTAGATAGTGTCAGATTAGTAGTTAAACTATCGGTTAATAAAGATTGCGATCGATCGTCTAGTTCAGTCTTCGATATGTTCAGATGAGAGAGAGTTTGATTTGTGGCTAAATAGCTAGCGATCGCAGCTACGCCGCTTGCGTTAATTGAATTAGGCATCGCACCCAAAACTTTAGTAGATGGACTATAACCCAAATCTAATCGAGCTAAACTAGGCATACGTTCGATCGCCGACACGAGCAGTTCGCAACCGCGATCGGTAATACCATTACTAGCTAATCCTAATTCGGTTAGAGTACTATTAGTTGCTAAAGCATCGGCTAATATTTCGACACCGCGATTGCCCAAATGATTGACATTTAGTAAAAGTGCCTCGATCGACGAATTAGATTTTAATAAATCTGCCAGCAGATAAGCATCATCAGCATCGAGATCGTTACCACCTAAATACAACCGTTTGACCGTGCGATTTGTGGTAATTAAAACATCGACGATCGCTTTTAGTCCCACTTTACCAATGCGAGTATGGACTAAATCGAGAAT
>NZ_JANYJC010000269.1 GCF_025361915.1 Chamaesiphon sp. GL140_3_metabinner_50 | reverse complement strand
CAAGGTCTTCAGAAGCAAGTCCCAGAATCGCGTTTGACCGCCTTCCGTGTCATGTCCGATCCGCAATGGCTAACAGGCGCAAAACCAGACCAAGACTCCAGCAAGATGCTGTTGATTCGGACTGGTTTTGCATTTGAGTTTGAATTAGAAGTTCGCGAACCAAACAATCTGACAACTCGATCTAGCTATGGACTTTGCCAAGTTGATTACCACCTATTCCATGCGATAAAAAATTATGTTAAAGTCCAGGTAACTAGACTCAACGATCTAATTATCAATGTCGATTCTCTGTTGAGAGGCTGCATTAACGATGACAATTAATATTCAAATCGATTCAGAACATCTAGAAAAGCTTGCCTATATAGGGCAACAAACTCATAACGATCCGAGTACTTTGCTATCGCAAGAGATCGATCGACAATACCAACAACTCCAAATCCAAACCGCCACGAGTGGGGTTGAAGAACTGTTTTGGAGTACAGAAGCGCATAGTTATATCACCAAACAGAGCGATCTCTTTGATACGATGTTGCCTGAGTTAATCGAACAGTATGCAGGGAGGTATGTTTTGTTTGAGGATGGTAAGGTAATTGATGTTGATGTCGATGAAGATGTTTTACTCGATCGAGTGTGGGAAACAGATTTAGTTCGGGATAGGATTGCTAAATATAATAGTATTTTCTGTCACTTAGTTCCGCTCGAAGGAAAGGTTAATGCCTGAATTTTCATATACTAAGGTTAATGGCATATCTCCGATCCCGATCGTTACCACATATTTTAGCAATCTTAGCAATCGATCGAGTGATACACTGGGCGCAGTTAGTAGATAATGCGCCTTTAGATAACTGGCTCGATCGCTTTTTTTAAAAACTTCGCCCACTCAGATGCCATCACAACTTCCGTAAATGGAATATCACTTACTAAATCGTTATCTACAAATTGAAATCTCAGATTAATTTTCTTACCACTAGTTGGTAAATCTTCTAAATCCACAGATTTATTATCAACAATTAATTCTATCTGTTTAACGCGATCGAGACTGAATGTTTGGAGGTCTTTAGGCTCGGCTTTAGTCGGTTTTCCCCAACTTAGCTCTCGATCTTTGAGTCCGATGACAGAATAGATATCATACTTATATCGATCGAATCCTGTCGCCCAACGTTTATAAGCTTCCAGCTTTTGATATTCATTGGCACCTGCTCTCGCCAACCAGATAAACGCTCCGAGTAACGGGAGCCACATTAAACCGCGTTCCATAGCAAGAGATCGAAGATAGAGGATAGAACTAGTATAACTTGCAAGTCATCAAGTTCCGGCTTTTCACGTAATTTTCAACCTTCAAGATCCGATCGAAATGGACGTTCGTAGCCCGGTTTAATCAGTTTCCAAATTACTTGAGCATACTCTCTACCATCTAACATCAAAAATAATACACCAGGATACTTTTGAGTCTGAAAATAGAGTGCGGTTTGTCTTCTGTCGCCTAAATCTTTAAAGGCTTGTTGGCATTCAGCTTCAATTTCTCGGTACTTAGTTTCTAATTCTAATTTAGTATCTTTTACCCAATGATAAAATTCATCAGGCACGGCATCGAGAAATTGGTCTAGATTTTGGTTTTGGCTCAGACATTCCCAAATATCTTTAGCTTGGATTCTGGTAATAATCCGATGCAGCCGGACATAATCGGCTAACTTATACTTGAGCCGAAAACCATTCGGCCATTTGAGGATAAACCCCTCATGATTGGTTAGTTCGGATTGGGTTTTCTCGATCGAGTCGATCCATGCGGGTAAAGTCGTCGCGGGATAAGTCTGTGCTCGATCGAGCCAGTTTACTTGGGTATGTTCTAATTCTGTGCCTGTCTCGGTATGTACCGCCGCCAGCAACACCAGCCGCTGTGCGCTGCCATAGTCTACAACAATCCGATTGGTGGGATAGATAATTTCAAATAAATAAGTGTACGCCCGATCGAGCTTATCTAAATCGTCCCGATAATTAGCTATCAACACCCGTGCCATTTGGGACTGATCCGATGTAAAGCTGCCCCTAGAAGCCACTTCCCACTGTCCTTGGTAGTGAAACAGAATAATTAGAGATCCATCGAGCTTCTCATAGATATTTGGCACACCATCCGGTAGTGTCCCCTGATATTCGCTAAGATTGAAAAACTTTGGTAACGGTCGCGCGATCGGTTGATAATGGTTATCTAGCACCAACCCTCGACAGTTCAGCGTCGCATCTACCCAATACCGATCGTATTGTGCTTTGGCGGTATAGTTATAAATCGTCAGTGGCAAACTAGGGTGAGTTTGGCTGGTAATATAACCCTGTTCGATGAGTGTGGGTAACGTTTGGGGGTCGAATGGTAAATTAGTCATATTTTAGAGCGGGGAGCGGGGAGAAGTTCAGTTCCATCTAATTTACTCGATCGATCTTCCCCTGAGCTAATTCTCGATCGCATGGCTCAAACCAGCTCTTTATAAAGTTTTGAGTCTAAATCGATCGTCCAACTTAGGGGCTACCCCAAACTAATAAATTTAACTATCCACTATCCACTATCCACTATCCATTATCTCGGAACCGGAACTCGATCGATCAGTCCTGCAATTACGGTATCTATTTCCAAACCATCTAACTGAGCCTCTGGGCGCAATACCAGGCGGTGGCGCAATAATGGGGGAGCGACTTTTTTAAAATCATCGGGTACTACCATCTGACGACGATCGAGCCATGCAGCCGATTTACTAGCTTGCAACCAGGCAATTGCCGCACGGGGAGAGGCTCCCAGACTGAGATCGGGGTGCTGGCGAGTTTGCTGTACCAACGCGAGTAAATAATCGATCGCATTATCGTTGACAGTTATCTGTTGTACCGACTTGCGCGCCGCCAGACAATCAGCGACAGTCGCAACTGGATCGATCGGGTTATCATCGTTTCTAGCTCCTGGTTGCGCTGTTCTC
The DNA here is from genome assembly GCF_025361915.1 of Chamaesiphon sp. GL140_3_metabinner_50. Taxonomy (GTDB): domain Bacteria; phylum Cyanobacteriota; class Cyanobacteriia; order Cyanobacteriales; family Chamaesiphonaceae; genus Chamaesiphon. Next base: position 632 of record NZ_JANYJC010000269.1, on the reverse strand, counting down.
GCACTGGCGAGTAATGCTCGCTCTGCGGTTGCAGGTGGATAATCGACGATCAGTTTAAATAAAAATCGATCGAGTTGCGCTTCGGGTAATGGGTATGTGCCTTCAAATTCTAGTGAGTTTTGAGTCGCGATCGTCCAAAATAGATCCGACAATGGTAATGTCTCACCATCTAACGTTACCTGCCCTTCTGCCATCGCTTCTAGCAGTGCCGACTGGGTTTTAGGTGGCGTGCGATTGATCTCGTCTGCAAGTAAAATCTGGGTAAATACTGGCCCTTTTTTAAGCACGAATTCTTGATTTTTAAGATCGAAAATATTCGTGCCTAAAATATCAGCAGGTAAAATATCAGGCGTTAATTGAATTCGCTTAAAGTCAGCCCTAATCAATCGCGATAGTACTTTCGCCATCATCGTTTTTCCCGTCCCTGGTACGCCCTCTAAAATAACGTGCCCGCCAGTTAGCAAGGCAATCAGCAGTTGATTGGTTGTTTCTGCTTGCCCAAAAACAACTGATTGTAAAGCACTACTGAGTCGTTCAAAAATTGCGTGAGTTTCTGTCATAGAGATGGGAGATGGGGGATGGGAGTGAGGAGTAAGAAGTAAGGAGTAAGGAGTAAGGAGTATTGAAAATCC
>NZ_JANYJC010000204.1 GCF_025361915.1 Chamaesiphon sp. GL140_3_metabinner_50 | reverse complement strand
GAAAGATATCGAAACCCTCAGCATCATTAATATTGGTGGTGTATGACAATCCCGGACTGTCAAACCGCTGCAACAGCTTATTTCCAACTCCAACAGCGGCGGGGACATCACAGATCGACCATTGTATTGCTGGCGGATAGTCGATATATTTGCGATAAGCGTAATAGCTGTAGCCTGTATTGCCACCTAAATCGAAAACTGTCGATCGATCTTTAAATAGTTTTGCCAACCAAACCAGAACGGGATAATCGACCTGTTTAAATTTACCAATCTCTTCTAAGTCGAGATTGTGTTTCAGCGAGCTGTTATGCAAATCTTCAAGATTGTAACCAGACGGTTTACTAATCGGAATTGCGGCTGAAGCTTCAGCAAAAGATTTGAAAACTCCTCGATAAAGATTAGGATTTCTGGGGAACAGCCAATGATAATAGTAGAAATCTCTCAGAACTGGTGTATTCTCGACACCTCTACGCGAAACTTTCTTTAAGCTTTTAACAATTTGATTCATGATTTATTAACCAATACTCGATCTACCAAGCAAATTCGATCGGGTACTAATTTTAATAAAGTACCCAAATTAACTCTCGATAATATTAAACTTCGCTGACTTGTAGATATTTGCCGATGCGATCGGGATCGGGAATATACCAGGCTGGCTGACCGCTGGGATCTTTGCCGAGTTTGGCACCAGGTTGGGGTGGGGTATTGCGATGCTCCAAAGGAGAGGCTATGCCAACGATCGATTCCCGATCTGGTGTGGCTCCAGGTAAAAATCCGGCGGCTTGCATTTCGGCAACGCTTTCTTTAAATGCCTGAATTACTCGATCGATATCGGCTTCTGTATGCGCCAAGCTCAAGAAGCAGGGGCGATATTCCCAAATATGGATGCCTTTTTCGCGCAGGAGGAAGTATAGTAAGCTCCCGTGCGGGACTTCAGTGGGATATTTGATATAGAAGAACGAGCTAAAATGCGCGATTTTAATCGGTGCGCCGACTTGGGTAAAGTGCTGGTTTAAATGAGTGACAAATTTTTCGACCTTCGCGGCGAGGGCATATTGCAGTTGTGGCCCTTCAGCTTTGAGCCGAGTCAATACGGCTTCAGCGGCGGCTAGAGCCATCGGATGCCGGACGAAGGTACCTGCAAAGAAGGTTACGCCGACTTCGGGGAACGATTCGTCGCCATATTGCCAAGCTCCACCATCGAGAGCATCCATATATTCTGCCCTACCAGCAACCGCACCGATCGGCAAGCCACCGCCAAATACTTTACCGTAGCTAGATAAGTCGGCTTGAATGCCGAAGTGTTGTTGCACGCCGCCGGGATGGACGCGGAAACCCGTGACGACTTCATCAATGATGAATGCGGTACCCGATTTTTCGGTCAGTTGGCGCAGTTCGCGCAAGAAATCGATCGGCTGTAGATCTGGACGGCGGCTTTGGATGGGTTCGACCATAATTGCCGCCAAATCGTCCGCCTGAGCGCGTAAAATTTCGATGGAGTTGGGGTCGTCATAGTCTAAGACGAGCGTATTCTCAACCATTGAGGGCAGAATTCCTGGTGCTGCGGGTAAGGACATCCCGTTAGCCGCTTTGCGGAGGACGACTTCATCGAAGGTACCGTGATAAGCACCTGCAAATAGGGCGATTTTGCTGCGTCCGGTGACGGTACGCGCCAACCGCATGGCTGCCATGACTGCTTCAGATCCGGTGTTGCAGAAGGCAACGCGCTCGTGTTTGGTTAATTCCGAGATTAGCTTGGCAACGCGTCCGGCGAGTGGTGTTTGGGGGCCGATTTCAATGCCTTTGGCTAGTTGTGCTTGAATGGCATCGGTAATAAATTGCGATGACCAACCAAAGAAGTTGGAGCCAAAGCCGTTGGTAATGTCTACATACTCGTTACCGTCGATATCCCACAGTTTGGAGCCAGCAGATCGATCGACGACGATCGGGTAAACCATTTCTTTATACAATGGCGTGAATCCCGATACCGTGCGCGGATCGGCTAGATAGGCTCGATGCTGCTGCGATTCTTGTTTTGATGCTGAGGTGCGCGCGACGTAGCGGCTGACGATCCGATCGAGATGACTTTGCTGTTGGGGGGTAAGCGTGTTGCTATTACCTGGTTTCTCGATTTTGGCACCTGGGCCGAAAGCTTTTTTGGGAGCTGGTTCAGTGGTGGCGGTTAGTTTCGCGCCATCGAGCAGGGTTTTGGCATCGGGAACTTCTGAAGTCGCCACAGGTAAGGGATTTTCGGTGGGGATTGGTGTGGGTGCGGGGCGATAAGTGCCAGGATTGCGCGCCAACAAATCGAGTTGTTGCGACATAATCTGCGACATTACCTGTAGCTGTTGCTGGGCGAGGGCGGCGATATCGCTACTGGCTGCTGCGGGTAGGGCGGCGATCGGCGATCGATCTGCGGTTTTGCCGTTGCCGTTTGTCGATTGATGACCGTTATTGCCGTTATGACCGTTACTGCCACTTTTTGGGGCTTCAGGGACGGTTAAGGTTGCTACAGGTAGTTCTTCGACGACTAGATTTGCAATAGTTAGAGCGGCAGCTACAGGTGCTGGGGCTGCGGCTGGGGGTAGGGATAGATCGATAAAACCTGCCAGGGTATCTAGATTGGGATAGTCTTCTAGGAGGTTCCTAAATGTGACTTTAATTTTGAATTTTTGCTTGAGTGCGGTGGCGACTTGGGTTAAAGATAACGAATCCATCCCCATTTCGAGAAATGTGGTATTGGCATCGGCACTGGCAAGATCCAGCCCTGATGCGGCTACCATCACCTGGGTAATTTGCGGAATTAGTTCTTGCTGGCGGGATGTAGGCATGGTTGGTGTGACCTCGGCGATGGAATTTAGGGCGGGTTGAGACAGAACGGGCGGTTCGACGGGATGTGCGGGGAGTGGATCGATCCAGTATCGTTGCCGATCGAATGGATAAGTGGGTAATGGCAAGCGGTTGCGGATTTCGGCGGTATAGAAGGCATCAAAATCTAGGTTTGCGCCACTGAGCCAGAGCTGCCCGATCGCCTGTAGTATAGCGACCCATTCGCCATCATCGGCGGTGGTGCTGCCTAAGGTCGAAATGGCGATCTGTCGTCTGAGATCTTGGGCTTGCTGGCGGGCGAGGGTGGCGGTAGTAGTACGGGGGCCGACTTCTAACAACACTCGATCGGGATCTGTTTGCCATAGTTCTCGAATGCCATCGGCAAAGCGGACGGTGGCGCGCAGATGGCTCGCCCAGTAGCGATAATCTGTCGCCTGTTCTTTGGTAATCCAAGTCGCTGAAACGGTAGAAATAAACGGAAATTGCGGGGGCGATAATTGAATGGTACTGACTAAGGCGGCAAAGGGTTCGATCGCCGGATCCATCATGGGTGAATGGAAGGCGTGAGAGGTATGTAATGGCTTACTGATAACCTCTGCGCTTTCGAGTTCGGCTTGGAGTGCGGCAACCGCCTTACTCGGCCCCGATACCACACAGAGCGAGGGGCCATTAATTGCCGCGATCGCCATGTCTGGAGTCAGTTTGGGGGCGACTAGTTCGGCGGCTAACCGGACGGATAACATCGATCCGGGGGGCAGATCTGCCATCATTTGCCCTCTAGTAGCTACCAGTTTCAGCCCATCTGCTAGCGAAAATACGCCCGCTAAACAGGCGGCGACGAATTCGCCGATACTATGTCCGATCGCGGCGGTGGGTTTGATGCCCCAACTTTGCCATAATTGAGCCAGAGAGTATTCGATCGTGAATAGTGCAGGTTGGGCAAATTGAGTCTGACGGAGCAGATCGGCATTTTCGGTCTGCTCTGCTGCATACATAATTTCCCGCAGATCTAGACCCAGCAACGGCTGTAAGATCTCAACACAGCGATCGACACTCGATCGAAAGACGGGTTCGCGATCGTAGAGTGTTTTACCCATGTTTAGATACTGCGATCCTTGTCCGGGGAACATAAAAACGATCTCTGGCGATCGCGCCGAAGTGCTACGGGTTGCAGATCGCAGCGGCGGAAGGCTCTCTAAATCGGCGATCGCCGTATCGAGATTTTGACTGACGACAAACCGTCGGTATTCAAACCGATTTCGACCTGTTTGGAGGGTAAATGCGACATCGGCTAAATCGACAGGATACTGTTGGAGATGCTGTTTGAGGTTCGTCGTCATCTGCGTTAGTGCCCCCTCGGTTTTAGCCGAAAGCAATAACAGTTGCTGGGGGCGCGAAGGTGTAGCTGGAATCGGGGCTGGTGCTTCTTCTATCACGATATGGGCATTAGTACCGCCCACCCCAAAAGAACTCACTCCCGCCCGTCGGGGTGTATCGCCTACTTGCCAGTCTAGGAGCTGGGTATTGACATAAAAAGGGCTGCGATCGAAGTCGATTTGCGGGTTGGGTGCGGTAAAGTTCAGAGTAGCGGGGATTTGCTTATGGTATATAGCCAGAGCTGTTTTAATCGTCCCTGCTACCCCGGCGGCGGCGATCGTATGTCCGATATTACTTTTAATCGAACCGATCGCGCAAAATTGCTCGGCGGAAGTAGTGGTGCGGAAGGCTTGGGTGAGGGCTTCGAGTTCGATCGGATCGCCGAGTGCGGTAGCCGTACCGTGAGCCTCAATATACGCGATCGTGGCGGGGTCGAAATTTGCCTGAGCTTGCGCCATCAAAATCGCGTCTCTTTGCCCAGATACACTCGGAGCCGTGAAGCTGGCTTTATTAGCTCCATCGTTATTTACACCCACCCCGCGAATGACGGCATAAATTCGATCGCCATCTGCTAGGGCTTCACCCAGTCGCTTCAATACCACCAACCCCGCACCGTTATTAAATAACGTGCCCTGCGCCTGGGCATCGAACGGGCGACAGTGCCCGTCGGGAGCTAAAATGCCCCCTTCTTGATATAAATAACCGCTGTTTTGGGGAGTCGAAATCGAAATTCCCCCCGCGATGGCGATGTCGCAGCGATAGCTGGTTAAGCTGTAAACAGCCTCAGCGATCGCCACTAAAGAAGTCGAACAGGCAGTGTTAATATTCAGGCTGGGGCCTTTTAAATTCAGCTTATAAGCAGCCCTAGTAGCTAAAAAGTCTTTTTCATTAGCCAACATGGTTTGGAACGCCCCCAGTCGGTCGATAACGTCCGATCGGTTGCTAATATGTCGCTCGAAATAGGTGTTTTGACCGCAGCCTGCATACAAGCCAATTAAACCGTCG
>NZ_JANYJC010000201.1 GCF_025361915.1 Chamaesiphon sp. GL140_3_metabinner_50 | reverse complement strand
CAAGACATTGCCCCTACCTAAATGCTCCCACTCCTTATCCCGCCTGGATGGTTCGATTGGATCTGTGGGTAATGCATAGCCTTATAAAGGGGGGACTCTTTCCGGCTCCCTCCCCTTTATAAGGGGAGGGTTGGGGTGGGGTAAAGGACTACGCATCATCTCGAATAGACTGGTGTATGTGCTATGGCTTTTACGAAAGAGGATCTTTATGGCGTTGACGAGTACCATCTCATACTTTCCAGACATCTGCTAAGACGATCGAGGTAACTGGCTCATCGATTCTAAATCTAGTACCTGCGCCAATACATCTGGCTCCATTAATCCTTGCTCTAGCACGATTTGACGTAAAGATTTACCTGTAGCTAGCGACTCCTTGGCGACATTTGCCGCATTGAGATAACCGATGTGAGTATTGAGTGCGGTTACTAGTGCCAAACTGCCTTCGGCGTAGTCGCGACAACGTTCGGGATTTGCCGTAATTCCCACGATACACTGGTCTGTCAGAGCTTGAATGGCATTACCCAAAATCTCGATGCTCTGAATCAGATTGTAAGCGATTAATGGCATCATTACATTCAACTCTAATTGTCCCGCTTGGGCTGCCATTTCGATCGATCGATCGAACCCCATCACCTGAAAACACACCATCGAAATCATTTCCGCCATCACCGGATTGTATTTCCCCGGCATAATCGACGAGCCAGGTTGGACGGGAGGGAGTTGAATTTCTTTAAAACCCGTTTTCGGGCCAGAATCCATCAATCGCAAGTCGTGAGAGATTTTTACTAGGTCTGCGGCGAGATTTCGCAAGCTGCCTGAGACATTAACAAATGGTGCCATACTTTGCATCGCTGCCATTAAATGCGGTGCGACACTTAACGGTTGTCCGATTAATTCTCCCAAAATGCGGGCGACTGTCGATCGATATTCGGGATGCGTATTTAACCCGGTACCTGTCGCACTTCCACCTAAGCCTAATTTGGTTAAATCGCCTGAGGCTGTAGTAATTCTGGCTTGATGTTCGCGTAAAATCTGGGCGAAGGCTCCAAAACTATCCCCCAATCTGACGGGGACGGCATCTTGCATGTGGGTGCGTCCAGATTTGACGATCGAGCTAAATTCTACCGCTTTTTTGTCTAATGCCGCGATCGCATTTGTAAGCGCGGGGTTTAATGTATGGGAAATCGCCAGTAATCCACCCACCCGAATCGCTGTCGGAATTACATCATTAGTAGACTGACCGTAATTTACCACATCGTTAGGATTGACCCGCTGATAATTGCCCTTAACATCGCCGAGTAATTCCAGTGCGCGGTTGGCGAGTACCTCATTGACATTCATGTGGTGGGAGGTTCCCGCACCAGCCTGATAGACATCGACGACAAATTGATTGCGGAGATTCCCTTGTAAAATCTCATCAGCGGCGGCGACGAGAACTTTACTAATATCTGCGGGAATACAACCGAGATCGCTATTGGCGATCGCAGCGGCTTTTTTGATTAAGATACAAGCATCAACATAGGTAGCCAGCGGCTTTAAACCACTAATCGGGAAATTCTCGATCGCGCGCAAAGTTTGAATGCCGTAATATGCGGATGCCGGGATCTGACGTTCGCCCATCGAATCTCGTTCGATCCGATAATTATCCTGATTCATTTAGCTTCTATCCTTGGCACACGTAGACGATCGCAATTAATTTCGATGCAAGGTTGACGATCGTCGATCGCTTTACATCGATAAATTATGCTGATATTGTCTCACGATCGAGCAGTCAATTGACTCATCGATCGATCTAAGTTGAGATTATTTTTATTGCAACTGTCATCTCTAATGCAATTTTGCCGGATCGGACATCGCTCGTTGGCGTTAGCCTCTCCATCGGAGAATCGCACATCCACCCGATCGATCTATTCTTCCGCCTCAGTAGAATTGTATGCTCGATAATTTCAATTTATACTGTGAGAATTTAATCTAAGTTTCGTAATTACCCGACCTAACTTTGGTATAAATTATGCGCGATTGCAATCTTGTAGTTTTTATTTGCCTTTCATTTGTATTTTCAGGTATTTAGACTGTTGAGTAACATATTATACGATCGCTATTGGCGTAGAGAAAGAGCGTGCTAATCCCGTAACATATACCGCCATTAGGCTGTAATCAATTTTTATTCTACGTAAAATATTGTCGGTGTATTTACAAATATTTATTAATAGTTCACTGATATTACTATTGATTTTTAAGATAAAATGTGCAAATTTGAAAAATAAATTAGCTTTTAATACGCTATTTTGCTGAAAAAATTGAAATTAATTGGTTTTATTAATGTTTGACTGTTGCTGTTTTTTGATAATTGTGTATTTACTCTAAATATCAGTTCGATTCTACGCCACTTGACTGAAAATTATAGAATTCGAGCAGAGCCATAAAACCTCATGCTACGATAATTTCATGTGGTCTGAAGCTGGTGGAATTGCAGATTTTCAATATCGAATCGCAGTACCTACAGACCCAAAGATATTAAAGATGAAGTCGTACTAATTAAAGAGGGAATTTACCATGGAAATTAGACAGTTTGTAAACTTACCCAGTATCAAAACTCTCAAAATAGCGGCAATTAGCAGTTTGGCTATCGGTGTTGCTACAAGTATTTCCGCCGCACCTGTTAAGGCAGTTGTCATCAATGGTGGAGAGCTAACGTT
>NZ_JANYJC010000176.1 GCF_025361915.1 Chamaesiphon sp. GL140_3_metabinner_50 | reverse complement strand
GGTAGTCAGCGAGATTGCGATCGAATTTTTAGCAGCAGGCTGTCTGGAATTACAAGAATTAGCACGACTGCACGGTTTAGACGATCTGACTCTAACCTGTGGGAGTAAAATTGAGTGGGATAGTAAGGACTCAGTAACGGGAAAGAAAGCTTCTAAAGGAAGTACGTTATTTGGAGCGTTGGGAAATATTTTATATCGCGATCGCGGTTTTGCAACTCCCAAACCAATTACTGCTATTTATCATTTTCCCCATCCCGATACGCTCTGTCTAAAAACCGAATATCAAGGCTCGGTATTTGAGGAGGAAGTTAAATTGGTGGGCGAAAAGTACCGCACTCGCCAAACTATTATCTCTCGCGCTGGCGAACAAGTGACAATCGGGCAATATTTAGAGAAACGAATTAGGGTCTAAACTCACCTCCTAAATCGATCGTTCAAAATCAGGGTAGGGGTAATTCATGAATTACCCCTACCCTGATTTGTGAGAAGTTTGTCGAAAATTAAATTCTCGATCGCATCCTTATCAGATCGTCACTTTATTTATCTATACTAAGATAACGTCAGTTCGGAATAAGAAAATTCAGTTTGCTTCGCTCAGGCACCGCCCTGAACTGAAAGTGTTTCGTTCCGAAAGGCTACGCCAACGGGCTAATAGCTCAAGTTCTCTGAAGAGAACTACCAGATCGATTAGTTCGTTTTAACGAACTTTTGCTATTAGCCCCAAATTCATTTGAGGGCGATGTAGGAACGAAGCCAGGAGTCATTGAGCGAGAATCCTTATCCCGAACTGACGTTAAGATAGTGTTCCACGGTTGGAAACGGATCGTAAAAATGATGAAGTAAAGCTTTCCATTCTTGATATTCTGGCGACTGTCGAAAGCCGATCGTGTGGTTTTCGATTGTGTGCCAGCGGACGAGTAAAATATATCGATGCGATCGCTCTACGCAATGTTGCAACTCATGAGAGATATATCCCGGCATCGAGGCAATAATTAGCGATGCAGTTTTGAAGGCGGCTTCAAATTCGGTGGTTAGTCCCCATCGAATGTTCAGAATGGCTACTTCTAAAATCATTAGTTATTAATTAATAGGGCGGTATCGATCGAACGCACGATCTCATCTTTAGCTCGATCGATATCGATCTCAATTGCTTCATCTGGTGATGGTTCTTCGATGGTATCGAATTGACTTTTGAGTAATTCTACCTTGGCAAAATGCCCTTGGCGATCGATTAATCGTTGAGAAATTAATTCGTAGCTACCTTTAAGGTAAACAAATTTGACAGCAGGATTGCCACCACTGAGGAGATCTCGATAATTGCGTTTGAGCGCAGAGCAAGCGAGTACGGTCGGTCGATCGGCTTGTAACCATTGCTGAATCTGGATCTGGAGAGTTTGTAGCCACGGGAGACGATCTGCGTCGGTAAGGGGTTCGTCGCGCTCTATTTTGGCTTTACTCGCGGGAGAGTGAAAATCATCGGCATCGAACCAGTGCCAATGATGTTTGGTAGCTAGGGTTTGGGCGATTGTGGTTTTGCCGCAACCAGAGACTCCCATCAGGACGATAATCTTGGGTGGTATTTGTTGTTGTGTCAATGTTTTAGTCCCGAAAATTAAGGAATGTAATTTTTTTAGTGAAGAGTAAGATTGGTGTCTCAATGAGGATTATGATGAGAAAAATTGTAAAGTTTCGTAAGAAAGAGCAGTTATAACATTATGTCTATTCCTTTATTAGAATACGCTCCCACCACTCAAAACTCCCGAATTAAGGGTTATGAAGTGCCTGGAGACGAACAACCCAGAGTATTCTCCACCGATAACTTGCTCTCTTCCAGTGAGATGGATTTGCCGATCGAAGCGGCTTATCGCCAAATTTTCTTTCATGCATTTGCATCCGATCGCGAACGGTTTCTAGAATCCCAACTTCGCAGCGGACAAATTACCGTGCGCGACTTTATTCGGGGATTGTGTTTATCAAATACTTTCACCAATAGTTTCTACAACCTTAACAGCAACTATCGGTTCGTCACACACTGCGTTCAGAAGGTGCTAGGGCGCGATGTCTACAACGATGCTGAGAAAATTGCTTGGTCGATCGTCGTCGCGACCAAAGGGCGTGCGGGCTTCATTAATGACTTGCTTAATAGCGATGAATATCTAGAAAACTTCGGCGATAATATCGTTCCCTTCCAACGTCGTCGGGTATTACCTTCTGGTGCTAGCGAATTACCTTTCAACATTCAATCGCCCCGCTACGATGAATACTATCGCGGCAAACTTGGATTCCCCAAAGTTACTTGGTCGGTTACGCCTCGTAGTTCTCGCCCTGTCGCTCAAAAACCCAAAGCTGGCGATCCTTCAATGTTTGCAGCAATGGCTCAGAGTCTCGGCAAGATCGGCAATCAGCCCCAGTCGATTTCAGCTCTGAATCTAGATTATCAAAGTCTAGTCCCCCGCCGCTAAATTAACTCATAAAAAATCGGGTAGGGGCAATGTCTTGTCTTGCTATACCGTCGGGGAACCCGACGAGCGCAAGCCGCTTCATGAATTGCCCCTACCCGATTTTTTATGGGTACGCTTACTCCTTACTCCTTACTCCTCACTCCCATCTCCCATCTCCCCCGTCTTGAAAGTTTCACGATATATTAAGATTCTATACCGGGATAGTATGCGACGATCTAGATAAGGATAGTTAGCTGTATCGATCGCTATTGCCTATCTTTGTAGAACGATCGAGAGATAGTGAGATGGCAACAAGTTTCCCAGAACGTCAACAGAGGTAATATTGTGAGTAGCAAACGGATCTTAGTAGTTGATAACGAACCCTCGATCCGAGAAGTGGCTCAAATTTGCCTAGAAACTGTAGCAGGATGGGAAGTGAGTATTGCTGGTTCTGGATTAGAAGGTTTGGCAACTGCCGAGCG
>NZ_JANYJC010000161.1 GCF_025361915.1 Chamaesiphon sp. GL140_3_metabinner_50 | reverse complement strand
TACCAACAAGGCGACTTTCAGGGCGCATTAGCCGATTATAATCGTGCCATTAAAAATAATCCCCAAAGTGCGAATGCTTACTACAATCGCGGGTTGCTTAAAGCAGACAAACTGCAAGACTTTCAGGGCGCATTATCAGACTATAATCGAGCCATCAAACTCAAGCCTAATTATGATGCTGCCTATAACAATCGCGGCAATCTCAAAGCAGATAAACTCCAAGATTATCAAGGGGCATTATCAGACTATAATCGAGCCATTAAACTCAAGCCGAGAAATGCTAATTCTTATTACAATCGCGGCATTCTTAAATACACCTATTTAAAAGATTCAACCGGGGGCATTGCCGATCTGCAACAAGCCGCCAAACTAGCCCAAAGACAAGGAAATACTCAAGAGGCTCAATTAGCAACCGATTTACTAAATCAATGGCAACAGACTACCGGGAAATAAATTAGGTAAGGATTTTTTGTCTAATGTAATCGATCGGTACTTAGGAATGAGGATTAAATAACTTGCCAACACAATAAACCCGACTTCTGGGAGAAGTCGGGTTTATGCCCCAACAGCGATCGATAAAATCGATAATATTTAGTTAGTTTTTACAGGTACGCTCATTGTTGACTGTGGAGATTTGGGAGGATTGAGACTGCGGAAATACAAACCCCCGATCGATCCTAAAAATGTCAGATAAGCTAGTGCTTGCACTAAATACAGCTTATCGGTATAGCCAAATAACGCACTCAATAATAAGCCCGGAAATTTATCTTCTGGTAATACTTTAGTCGCATTCCAGACTAAACCGCCCAGATTGCAAGAATGCACCTTGGTAAATTTCTCGTAGAAAAAGCACATCCCAGCGGATTGTCGATCGCTTTGGGCGATTGTCGCGATCGCCGTATCGAAATGCCCTAATGAGGATACCACCAAACCCGATACAATTAGCAACAATAGTACGCCCATAATCTGGAAAAAGCGGCGGATATTAATCTTCACTCCCCACTTAAACAACAACGCTCCAATGCCAGCAGCCACAGTCAATCCAGCCACCGAACCTAGTGACGGAATCAAGCCTTGCTGAAACTTGGCGACGATAAATAATACTGTTTCAAATCCTTCGCGCAAGATCGCCACAAATACTAGGGTAAATACGCCCCAGCCTGCATTTGTCGCCATCGCTTGTTGAATTGCCCCTTCTACCTGCGCCTTCATAAATCTGGCTTGCTTAGTCATCCAGATTAGCATCCAACTGAGCATGGCGATCGCCACCACCCCAAATATTGCCTCCAGAAATAGTTCTAATGTCGCCGCATAGGGGTTTTGCGACTGCGATAGTGCTTGAGCTGCTTGAGATAGCAACACCCCAACCATCCCACTCGCCGCGATCGCCGCTGTGATGGCTGCATACACCCAGATGCTCAAGTGGCTCTGTTTTGACTTCTTCAAGCAAGCAAGCACGATACCGACCACGAGGGCGGCTTCTACCCCCTCTCTGAGGGTAATTACAAATGTCGGTAAAGCTGAACTAAAATCCACGGTCTTAAAATAAAAGTATAGGAATATGTCTGAAAAATCCCCTCCTCGGAGCGACGTTTTTATTCTGGGGTTCCCCCAGAATAAAAAAACGTCAAGACAGCGAAAAGTGCGTTCTTGGGGCGCGAAGCTCTGAGTGGGAAGCTTCCCCCACAAACGTCGCTTGTCTCCCCAAGTAAAGCACCTTTTCAAGAGAGGGGTGCCCGTTCGCGAAGCGTCTCGAAGAGAAGGGCGGGGTGGGTAGATCTCCACCTACCCACAAGTTAGCTATACTTAGCCGCGCTATTTACTCGCGACAGTAATCACTTTCTGGGTACTTTGTTCGATCGCCGTAATCAATTTACCAACTTCTGGAGGGGTTTTCACAGGCGATGCTGGCGGTATAGCTGCTGGCCATGCCGTTTTGAGCTGCTTCATATTTTCGACAATTATTTTATGAGCATCAGGGCTATCTTTCGCCATAGTTGCGGCGATACCTTGATACAATTGGTCGGCATAAGTGATAAAACCTCTAGAGTCTTGATACTCGATCGCGGCTTTAAATTTGCCATCGCTAATCGCGGCTCCATATTCTGAATTAGCAGTATCTAATAGTCCGTTGATTACTCGCAATACAAAGGCTGGATTTTTCCGTTGCGTTTCAGGTAATGCGGCAATTGCAGTATCGATCGATTGCAGTGATTCTTTTAAATTAGTCGTCACTTTGGGCATCTCTTTAGCTCCCGCTTTGACTAAATCGTCGAGTGCAATTAGAGTAGTTTTAAATTCTTTAACTTTGCGCTCGTTGAGTTGGTCGGCGACATCGGTGTAAATCTCTTCAACTGGATGTCCGATATGGGGTTCGGCATCTTTAGGTTTGTTTAAATCTAGGAGTTCTTTGGCTACATATAAATGCCCTTTCATTAGTCCTAATTTGACCATATAGTCAGCATCTTTATCGAGTCCAGTTAAGACGACATCTTCAATTGTGACTAAATCTTTAATTTGGTCGTATTGGGCTTGGTCGATGACTTTTTTAGAAACTAATTCTTCGGGTGTTTTATATGGTCTGCTAGCTTGAATTTTATTAGATAAAGCCGGAACACCTAGTTTAGCTTCTAGTTTATCTAGTTCTGATAAAATTGCGCCATTAATATTAATTTTTTTATCGCCATGCTTCATACCTACCATCTCATTGGAAGCGGCTGGAGGTGTCGATGCGACTGGACTAGGTTTTTCGGTTGTCGTGGTGGTGGGTGTATTGTTACAGGCACTAATTACAACTGAAGCAGCACAAGCAAGAATGGCTATTTTAAGATATTGTGTATTTTTCATTAAATCGGTTTAAATTAATTGGAAGTTAAAGGTAATACACCGATGCGCTTCGTCGTAGGTAATCGCAAGTGAAAAGTTGAAAGATAATCACAGCTTTTAAGAATTCGATCGCATTAAAAATTAGATTGAAAATAAATACTTCCGATCTAGAGCGCGGTAACCGAGTCTCGCCGCCACTGCCTTTTAATCGGTGCTAGAGATGTCGATCTCCACACACTGCCTTTAATCACCTTAATTGTGTACTTAATGAGAACTAATGTCAACTTATTTGCGAATAAGTTCTATTAAGTGGCTGAAATAACGTTAAATGCGCCCATACAGCCATGTTCGGCGATTAAGTCTTGATGGGGATGAAACATAAATTGCCCAGGATACTTAAACTTAAACTCTAAAATATGCCGCTCTGCCGTGCCCATTGTAATCACATCGCTGGTATGGCTGGGTTTTAGCGTCATCCCTGTGGGGTAGACATCAAACATATTGGCATGGAGATGAAAAGTGACAGCCGGATCGATTTCGATCGTATTTAAGACATATAGTCGAATTAATTGATGCTGATAAATCTCGATCGGGTTCATCATATAGTAATCGGGCACGCCATTGAAAGCGTATAACTCATTTTTGCCGTCATCATTGGTATCGTAGCCCCCCATCACCAGCACGATTTCGTCAGCAACCGGGCGAGGTTGGGGCGGATCGATAATTAACATCCCAAACAAACCTTTGCCGATATGCCGCGTTACGGGCGAGACGTGACAATGATATAGGTGTAATCCATAGGGTTCTGCTTCTAACTCATAAATGGTACCCGTACCATTACGAATCGGTTTAATGCCATCCATCGCCGCTGGATGAAAGCCATGAAAGTGCATCGTATGAGCGTGTCCAGCGCGATTGAGAAAAGATACCCGAATTAGTTCGCCAGCTTTAGCTCTTAATGTCGGCCCTGGTACCCGATTATTATAGTTCCAACTATTGAATGACACGGCGGTATTTAACTGGAGGGTGGTATTTCCGGCTACCAGTTGAAATTCCCGCACAGTCCGTCCATTCTCCTGTTTGACGGTGCCATAGTCAAAATCCCGTAAAGTCTGCATCGGACTGAAGGTATTGCCCATCATGGGGCTATTAGCTGGCACTACCGGGATTCTTGCTTTAGACTGGGATTTGAGTCCTTGCCAAGCTAGCGTTGCAGTAGTTAACCCCAATCCTGCTAAACCATATTTAAGCAACTGACGACGATGGAGCAAAGGATGGTGAAGACGATCGAGATTAGACATCAATCCTGGTGCAAGTAGCGATAAATATTGGCAATAGTCCTAGTCAATTATTATAACTATCGATCGAACTAAATAATAATTATTAGCGTTATTTAGAGTTCGGAGATGGGAGTAGCCCCTTCAGGGCGGCTACGCCAACAGAATTCGGAGTTCGGAGTTGAGGTATGATTTTTTTTTGCGTGCAACTCCAAAGTCCCCCCGTCCCCCTGTCTTCCCCTCCCCCCGTCTCCCCGTCTCCCCGTCTCCAGGCTATGATAAACACAGTAATTTACGATAAGTGAGTGAACCAAAATCCATCGAAAATTTACTTCTACAAAGTTACTGCGCCCTACGGTTGCTTTTCTAATTTTTCGCCGCACTCGATTGAATTAGCTGGCGTGCGGTGGGCAACTGTCGAACACTACTATCAAGCGCATAAGTTTCAGGACACGAAATTCGAGCATTTAATGGCGCAAATTCATCAAGCAACCACGCCAGAATTGGCAACAAAAATCGGGCGCAACCCCGAACACCAAAAGCATCCCAATTGGGATGCGTGTAAATGTGAGCTGATGTATCGAGCTGTCTGGCACAAATTCAGTTCTCATGCAGATCTCCGCCAGATTTTACTCGATACCGCAGATGCCGAAATTATCGAGGATTCGCCTGTAGATTACTTCTGGGGCTGTGGAGTCGATCGTACTGGCGCAAACCAGCTCGGACGCATTTTAATGCGGGTCAGAGCCGATTTACAGATGGTTTTGGTCTGAACGATTATCGTAAAAAGCCCCTCTCCTAAGTTTGGGAAAGGGGTACATACACAAGTCTGCTAGACTTCGTTTTGAGATCTAGATCCCCCCTAGCCCCCCTTCAAAAGCGGCTCGCTATGGGCGGGGTTCCCCCGCACATAAAAGCGAGACAAGACAGGGGGGAACCGGATCCGGAAGTCCCCCTGCAAGGTTGCGCTTTCACTGTCGGGGAACAAAGGACGGTGCGCGCATCCGCTTTTGAAGGGGGATTTAGCGGCTCCCGCTCGCCTTTGTTCCCCGACGGTTTAGGGAGACAAGACAGCGGCGGTTTTATGTCTAGGGTTCCCCCCGTTGGCGGA
>NZ_JANYJC010000136.1 GCF_025361915.1 Chamaesiphon sp. GL140_3_metabinner_50 | reverse complement strand
CCCCCAACCCCCCCTTATAAAGGGGGGGCTTTACTCCCTCCCCTTATAAAGGGGAGGATTATCCGGCTCCCTCCCCTTTATAAGGGGAGGGCTGGGGTGGGGTAAAGGACTACGCATCATCACTAATTTTTCACATTATTGCCCTCACGGGCTGAAAGAAATTAAAAGCCATGACTTATCAATTCTTTCTCGGTAACAAACAAACCCAAACTACACCCCAAGCCCTACCAATTCCCGGACGCGAATCAGGAATGATTCAAGGTAAATCGGGCGGTTATATGTTTAAATCGGGCATCTGGTTACAATTGCGTCGGTGCTTGTTAATTGGGACTGGTAACGGTAGCTATCATGCAACTAAATGGGAATTAACTAACGATTTCGTCGATGTTTTAGAACAGGCGATCGCCGCAGATCCCGATCGAGTGGCACAAGAAATCGTCTATGCTTCTGACGGTCGATCGATTAATAATAGTGCGCCAATTTGGGCATTAGTATTACTCTCAATGGGTGAATTTCCCGCTGCTAAAACAGCTTTTCAATCGATTTTTCCTCAAGTCATACGCACCGCCAGCCACTTTTATGAATGGATGAGTTATACCAAATCCGTGCGCGGTTTCGGTAAAATTGTCCGCGAAGCTGGTAAAAATTGGTTATTGCAAGGCGATACTAAAGCTCTGGCTTATCAATTGTTGAAATATCAACAACGCCACGGTTTTTCTAATCGCGATGCCTTACGATTATTTCATGCCAAACCGCAAACCGAAGATCGCGATCTGTTGTTTAAATGGGTAACCAATGGATGGGACAAATTACCTCCAAAATCGCCTATAGACGCATTAAATCAGATCTGGTGGTATGAATGGTTAAAACGCAATCCAGAGCATACTCAGACGGCAATTTCTAAGGGACGCTTAACTCATGAAATGGCTGCACCTATAGGTAAAATGGATGTCGGTGCTTGGCAGTTATTATTTGAAGATATGCCGATCGGTGCTTTGTTGCGAAATCTCGGTTCTTTAACCAAAATTGGGATATTTGATTACACCAAGAAATGCAAGAAAAATATCGTTCGAGTCGCGAGTATCCTCAATAGTAAAGAACATTTACGCAAAGGACGCATTCACCCGATCGATATACTAAAAGCACTCAAAACATATCAATCCGGCGGTAGTTTGGGTAAAAGTAGCAAAACTTGGACTCCCGTACCGCGCATCGTCGATATTTTAGAAACCGCTCTCGAAATGTCTTTTGATGCGATCGAGCCGACTGGTAAAGTGTTTATGCACGCTGTCGATATCTCTGGTTCGATGTCTTATTACACGGTGAGTTCGATAAACCTAACCTGTTGTGAAATTGCCACGACGATGGCATTAGCATCGGCAAAAGCCGAGCAAAATTATATGATTCGTGGATTTTCAACCAATTTTATTGACTTGAAAATCACTCGTAGCGACTCATTTAGTTCGGCAATTAAAAAAGCTAGCGATCTAAATTTCGGTGGTACCGATGCTAGTTCTGCTTTTAGATGGATGATAAAAAATAACTGCTATGCAGACGTAATTTGCTTGTGGACGGATTGTGAAAGCTGGGCTGGAAGTCAACACCCCACTCAAGCTTTAGCTGAATACCGTCAAAAAGTAAATCGCGATGCGAAGGCTATTTATATCTCGCTGGTGCCGAACGATATCTCGTTAGTAGATCCTCAAGATCCTAATTCTTGGGATATTGCCGGGTTCGATCCGAGCACTCCCAGATTGATTCAATCGATCGCCAGTGGTGAATTATAACTTTTAGCCATTACTCTAACCCTAACTCAAGCAACCAAGATTGAGTTAGGGTATTTTATCTTTCGATTAACCTAAAACCTAAAACCTAAAGCCTAAAACCTAAAGCCTAAAACCTAAATTATTGCTGAAATAAATCTTCTAAAGTAGCAGCTACGACTTGACGATCGGAATCTTGGCGGAGTTCGATAAGGGCTGATTGGGCGATCGGTTCGTCGAATTTGCGGAGCGCGTGGACGACTCTGGCGCGCAAGCGGGGCGATTCGGCGGTGGTGAAGGTAAGTAATTGCGCTAGCACGGCTGCGTGGTGGCTGGAATTAACTAGCGTTGCCAAGGCATCGATCGCGGCTTCTTTAACGGTAAGATCTTCGCCTGCAAGGGCTTCGGTACAAATTTCAATTAGTTCGGCGGGAGCGTCTAATTCTTCTAAAGCGGCGAGGATACTCCGGCGAACCAACCAATGATCGTCTTGACAAAATGTTGAAACTAGGTGCGAGATTGAGACTTTACCATATAGCGAGAGCGAATTGGCAGCTTCGGCGCGGACATTGGGCGTATCGTCAAATTTGGTCATTTCCAAAAGTGCGGCGAAAGACTCGGCTGAGTGTTGTTTGCCCAAGCCTCTAGCAACGAACGATCGTACCAAAAATTCGGGATCTTTGAGCGTAGCAACTAAGATCGGCACAGCAGTTTCTGGAGCGTAATCTTTAAGAGCCGCGATCGCTTTAAGCCGATACTGAAAGTCAGGATTCTTTAACGCAGCATCGATTTCCGGTAATTCCATAACAACATTTATGAGAGATCTTTTATTTACTCTAATCAAAAGCTGTGTCACTTGGTGACGGGATCTGCGAAGATTTAAACTAGGCGATCGTCGGCTTGAGGCAAGCAATGGCACCCACGAGCGACAATCTCCCAACTTTTAAAACTTATAAAATATTATCTTATTAATATGGCCGAATCCGATCTGACGACTACCGAAACAGTTACCGCCGCAGATTTAGCAGAAATTATTGCCGAACTCCAGAAATATCGCGATCGATTGGTACACGATACCACCGAAGCCATTCACAAAGCCAAACTACCCAAAGCCAAAGCCATAGCGCAAATGGAACCGGAACTGGCGAAAATTGATGCCATGATGCAAGAAATTCAAGCCCGCCACAGGGCGTTAATGGAAAGTAAGGAGTAAGGAGTAAGGAGTAGGGAGTAAGAAGTAAGGAGTAAGAAGTAAGAAGTAAGAAGTAAGAAGTAAGGAGTTACCAAATGCTAACAAGCTTACTACTATCAGCTTGACGATTATGTCTCCGTCTTCCCACACTCCCCACATCTCCCACACTCCCATTTCCCATCTCCCATCTCCCACCTCCCATCTCCCATCTCCCATCTCCCTCCCAACAGACATGAAAGAAAACACTCCAGTACTCGATCCTGATGAAACTGATGCTTTAATGCGATCGATTACCGAGCAGATCGATCGTGATACTTTCGATGCTGAGGATGTTACCACGCTCAAACAGATGGTGGAATGTCTGGGCGATTCGCGCGGGTTGGTAAGGTTGCGGTTTGCCCAAACCTTGGGCGATATCGGGGGAACGGCGACACCATTACTAGTAGATGCGCTGCTACATCATGCCAATCCCGTCGTGCGGCGGGCTGCGGGTAAAACGCTGGCTCTGATTATCGATCCGACAACCGTGCCTAGTTTACTTCACGCACTATTAAACGACGAAGATACCGTCGTCAAAGGCTCGGCTGTTGGCGCACTAGCCAAAATGGGCGCAGCCTCGGTACCCGCCTTGCTAGAGATTTTAGCCGATCCGATCCGATCGGAAAGTACTAAGGGACATGCGGCTTGGGCTTTGGGGTTCATCGGTGCGGATGCTGCGCCTTTTTTAGAAGATGCCATAAAATCTGATTCGATCGACGTGCGCTGTGCGACTGTCGGTGCGATCGCCCATTTGGTGCAAGAAAAAGGCGATGCTCGTGCGGCTCAAATGCTGCTAGAAACCTTGCAGGATCGAGATCCTAACGTGCGATCGGAAGCCGC
This sequence comes from Chamaesiphon sp. GL140_3_metabinner_50, assembly GCF_025361915.1. Classification (GTDB taxonomy): domain Bacteria; phylum Cyanobacteriota; class Cyanobacteriia; order Cyanobacteriales; family Chamaesiphonaceae; genus Chamaesiphon. Next base: position 5,719 of record NZ_JANYJC010000136.1, on the reverse strand, counting down.
ATCCGCGATCGGGAAAATGGCATATTTACCCGCATTACCCTACTTAATTACCGCACTAGGCGACATCGATGGTGAAGTTCGCCGTACTGCTGCTGTATCGCTAGGTAAATTGGGCGATCGATCGGCAATTCCCCACCTCCAAGCAGCCCTAAACGACTCTCTAGAGCCAGTTAGAGTCCTCGCAAAATTAGCGATCTCCAAAATTGAATCGGGAATAGGGAATAAGGAATAGGCTTTAGGTTTTAGGCTTTAAGTTTTAGGCTTTAGGTTTTAGGCTTGATAACTAATTACACTCCTTACTCCTTACTCCATACTCCTTACTCCTTACTCCTTACTCTCCACATGAAATCCCAATGGGAATGCGTCCTCGAAAATCTAGGTGAATGGGTAGGTTCCTTTACCAGCGTTACCCCTGCGGGTGAAGCGATCGAAGATATCCCCAGCATCATCAAACTCGAAGGTGCCCGCGATAACCAAGCCATCCATCTGGTACTAACCCGCTTTTATCCGCTCCCTAATAGTACCGAACGCTATGCCAAAGAAGTGGTGTGGGATTTTAGTACGCCGCCGGGAATCGGGGCAATTTATTTCGAGACGGGTGCATTTAGTTCTGGCGCACTGGCGGTAACAGCGGGTGTGAAAACGATCGCCGAATTTTCATTAGTGGCTATGGATCGGCGGTTTCGGACGATTCAGGTATTCGATGCCAATGGTAAATTCGATCGGGTAACTTTCGTGCGCGAACATCGTCAAGGCACCACGACACCCGAACGTCCCCAGCTTGCTATTGCCTATTTATTAGGCACTTGGCAAGGTACCGCTACCACATTTTATCCCCATTCCACAACGCCGATTGTCGAACGCACCCAGTCGATCTTGACAACTACCGATCGCGGGTACCAATTACTCGCAGATAATGAATCGATCGCGATTAGCACTCAGGGCGATCGATTGCTCCAGTTTACCAGCCGCGATGGACAGCCGTATCAAACCCTGTTCCACCCCGATGCTGGCTATACCACCACACCCACTCAAATCGAGCTAGGACACCCCTTCTATGTAGAAATTGGTTGGGTACATCAAATCGGACACAGACAGCGATTGGTACGCCAATATGACAGCACTGGCAAGTGGCACGGCACGAGCTTTTATGTCGAAGAGCTGGTTGCTGAGTAAATATTTGAAGAGTCCGATCGCCCAGCTAATTTCGGTACGAGTGCAGAATTTTGAGTGCCAATTCGGGTCGATCGGTAATTATTGCTGCAATATATTTATTCCTAATCAGTTTAAACAATCGTCGTTCGTCATTAACAGTCCAGACATAAACTGCAATGTCGAGCAGCTTCATCCGCCACAAGAATCCTAACTTTAGCAGCCGATAGTGTGGGGCGACAAAATTTGCGCCAGTTTTCAAGATCCTATATTCAGGGAAAAATTGAGCTAAAATGCTAACTAACGGAAACTTGCCAGTAACTTTGCCTAGCAATAATCCGACCTCGATCTGTGGATCTAAATCTTTTATTTTTCGCACCGAAGCATCATTAAAAGATTTAACCACAAAATCAGCGTAGTTGAGATACTTAGCCGTCAGTGCCACAACTCGCTCCTCGTAGCCTTCTTCTTTGAGTTCGATATCTAGCGCGATCCGATCGCGGCAGAGCTTGAGGATATCTTCAAATAAAGGAATTTCAAACCCCTTACTTCTGGCGATCGCTTGCAATTGATGATATTGAAGATCGCCAACTTTAATATTATCGATCGCGCGATCGTGATAAATAATTAAGTAGCCATCTTGAGACATCCGCACGTCGAATTCAATTTGGGGAACTCCAATCTCGATCGCTTTTTTAAAAGCTTCAATTGTATTTTCAGAGGCGATCGTCGCTGTTTTGCCTCGATGTGCGACGATCCTGATGTTCGGCGGCTGCGCTAACGAGACTCGATGCAAATTATTCATCACGATCGACCGATTATGATACTTGTATAAAGCAAAATACTGTCAGTATCAGTATCATAAGTGAATTGGCTAGCAGTGTCTGTGGTCGATCGATCGCTTTGTGTGTTAAACTGGTCATAGTTTGCGGGTGTAATTCAGTGGTAGAATGTCACCTTCCCAAGGTGAACGTCGTGAGTTCGAGCCTCATCGCCCGCTTTTTTTAGATTCTGCTGTACATTTCATCGATATTCGCTGAGTTTTGGGTATTTATTTCCCAATAGTTGTCTCGTACTCCGACAGGCAATAGTTTTTCCTGTTATTACACCGATCGACTTGCTCAGCCTAATCTCCCGATCGCAGTGATTGAGGCGAAGGATAATAATCATTCGGTGGGCGACGGAATGCAGCAGGGTCTGGGTTATGGCGAACTACTGCAAGTACCATTTGTATTTAGTTCTAATGGCGATCGCTTTTTGTTTCATAACAAGATTGCTACCGACGGAATAATCGAGCGGGAGATCTGTTTAGATGAGTTTCCATCGCCAGAAACTTTGTGGGAACGGTGGTGCGTACATCGGGGATTATCTGTACCACAGCAAAAGTTAATTACTCAGGATTATTATAGTGACGGAAGTAATAAGACTCCACGCTACTATCAGTTATTGGCGATCGATAAAACGATTGAAGCGATCGCCAAAGGTCAGAACCGAATTCTATTGGTGATGGCGACGGGTACGGGGAAAACTTTTACCGCTTTTCAGATTATCTGGAGACTGTGGAAATCGAAAGCGAAAAAACGGATGTTGTTTTTAGCCGACCGCAATATTTTAGTCGATCGAACGATGACTAATGATTTTAAACCCTTTGGTTCGGCGATGACCAAGATCGAACAGCGACAGGCGGATAAGTCTTATGAGATATATCTGTCGTTGTATCAGGCGGTAACGGGGAATGAAGAGGAACAGAAGATTTACAAACAGTTTAGCCCTGACTTTTTCGATCTAATTGTAATTGATGAATGTCATCGGGGTAGTGCGGCAGCGGATTCGGCTTGGCGGCAGATATTAGACTATTTTTCTGCGGCGACTCAGGTAGGATTGACGGCTACTTCCAAGGAAACTAAGGAAGTTTCTAATATCGATTATTTTGGCGAACCGATTTATACATACTCACTCAGACAGGGCATCGACGATGGGTTTCTTGCGCCGTATAAGGTGGTACGGATCGATATCGACAAGGATTTGGAAGGGTGGCGACCAGCGGCAGGACAAAGGGATAAATACGGGAATGAAATTGAGGATCGGATTTATAATCAACGAGATTTTGACAAGAAATTAGTATTAGATCCGCGTACTCAATTGGTAGCTAAGAAAATTAGTGATTTTCTCAAAGCCACCAACCGTTTTGATAAAACGATCGTCTTTTGTGAAAATATCGACCGAATTATTTGCCGATCGAGATTTTGATGGCGATCCCGTCCAGATCTACGAGCCAAAACATCCCGATGATTCGCCCGTACCGCCAGAACTGCCTGAAGGGGAAGATGATGTCATTGATGGCGTGTATCCACCGGAAGGCGGCTTTGAATGGACGGATGGCGACGAGCCAGAGGATGTTGAAGAGGTTGGGGTACGTCGCTATGTAGTGGCAAATGTCGAAGTCAGAGTAATTGCCGAACGGGTGCAATATTACGATTCGAGTGGTAAATTAATTGCTGAATCTCTCAAAGACTATACCCGCAAAAAATTGAATCAGGAATTTACCTCGCTGGATAATTTTCTGGTGCGGTGGAGTAGTGCGGATAAGAAACAAGCGATCGTCGATGAGTTGGCGAAAGAGGGGATATTCTTTGAGGCATTGGCTGATGAAATTGGCAAAGATTGTGACCCCTTTGATTTGCTCTGTCATATCGCCTGGGATATGCCACCCCTGACCCGCAAGGAACGGGCGGAGCAGGTGAAAAAGCGAGATTACTTCATCAAGTATGGCGAACTAGCTAGGCGGGTGTTGGAAGCCTTGCTGGATAAGTATGCGGATGCAGGTGTGGGGCAGATTGAGGAAACTCAGGTGCTGACGGTTGCACCGTTTACGCAATTTGGTACGCCACTAGAAATCGTGCGCGGTTTTGGCGGGACGGCTCAATATCAGGAGGCGATTAGGGATTTGAAGCGATCGTTGTACAGTGCCTAAAATAGATCGTCGCCTGTAAATCCCCTCCTCTGCGAAGGCAGACGCTACGCGAACGGAGGGGTGACCAACGGGCGGGGTGGGTAGATCTCCGCCGAAGTCTTACCAATTCCGAATATTTTATCGATCGACGGGAGATAGTTTGGGATGATTGGTGGGTAGCGGAGATCTACCCACCCCGTCGCTTCGCGCCACCCCTCTGAGGAGGGGATTTTGGCGGGTTGGTGGGATAATGAGATATCTGAATTTAATTTAACGGCACATCTACAATAGCATTATGGCGATCGGTACTCTCATTAAAACCATTCAGGACATCATGCGGAAAGATGTGGGTGTCGATGGCGATGCTCAACGCATCAGTCAGATTGTGTGGTTGCTGTTTCTGAAGATTTTTGATGATAAGGAGCAGGAATGGGAATTGACTATTCCTGGGTATAAATCGCCGCTGTCGAGTCGGTTTCGGTGGACGAATTGGGCGAAGGATGCGGAAGGAATTACGGGTGAGGAGTTAATTGATTTTGTCAATAATAATCTGTTTCCAGTGCTGAAAACTTTGGCGAATGCGGCGGGAGTATCGCCCCAGGGTAAGGTTGTGGGCGCGGTATTTGAGGATGCTTACAACTATATGAAATCGGGGACGCTGTTGCGTCAGGTGATTAATAGTATCGAAAAAGATGTCGATTTCAACTCTTCGACAGATCGCCATTTATTCAATGATATCTACGAGAAAATTCTCGCAGATCTGCAATCGGCGGGGAATGCGGGGGAATATTATACGCCCCGTGCGGTGACGCAGTTTATGGTGGATATTATCGATCCTAAATTGGGGGAAAAATTACTCGATCCGGCTTGTGGTACGGGTGGCTTTTTGACAAATACGATCGAATATCTCAAACCATTTTTAAAAACCGCTGCGGATCGAATTACGCTGCAAGAAACGTTAAACGGGGTGGAAAAGAAGCCGCTCCCCCACATGCTGGCGATGACGAATGTGATGCTCCACGGCATCGATGTACCGAGCAATATTCTTCACGATAATACCTTGAGCCGTCCGCTGCGCGATTATGGCACCAAGGATCGGGTGGATATTATCATCACCAATCCGCCGTTTGGGGGGATGGAGGAGGATGGAATCGAAAGCAATTTCCCCAAGAAGTACCAAACCCGCGAAACTGCGGATCTGTTCATGGCGTTGATTATGCATCTGCTCAAGCCGGATACGGGACGCGCTGCGGTGGTGTTGCCCGATGGGTTCCTGTTTGGTGAGGGGACTAAAACCAATCTCAAGCGCGAGTTGCTGGAAGATTTCAATCTGCATACGATCGTCCGGTTGCCGAAGGGTGTATTCAGCCCCTACACTAGCATTAATACCAATATCCTGTTTTTTGATAAGGGCGGCTCGACTGCGGATGTGTGGTTTTTCGAGCATCCTTATCCGCCTGGATATAAGTCTTATTCGCGCTCCAAACCGCTAACAATTCAGGAATTCGATCGCGAGAAAAATTGGTGGCAAAATCGTCAGCCGAGTGAATATGCCTGGAAGGTTTCAGCCCAAGAAATCGCGGCGCGTAACTATAATCTCGATTGCAAAAATCC
>NZ_JANYJC010000134.1 GCF_025361915.1 Chamaesiphon sp. GL140_3_metabinner_50 | reverse complement strand
ACTACTGTAGATGCCGATCCGCGCCAGTGGGAGCTGGGGAAATTAAACGAGAAGGGACAAATCGCCTGGGAGCGGGGGCGACAAGAAATTTGGCTGGCGCAACAGTTGGTATTTCCGGCGGATGTGGGGGGTTATCCGGTTAATAGTTTATCGTGTCGGCTGGCTTTAACGTGGTGGGCGGAGTTGGCGCAGGTATTTGTGAATGGGGAATTGGTGCAGGAGGGCGATTTATTCGACCACAGTCCGCGCATTTTGTTGATGTCGGCAGTGGTACCGGGAACGCCTGTAGACGTGAGATTGAGGCTGATTAGTCCGGGGCATGATATCGGTGCTTTGATGCGATCGCGGCTGGTTTATGAGTCCGCAGATCGGACGCAGCCGGAACCGGGTTGGTTGGCGGATGAGTTGGCGGTAATGATGAAGCAGGTGGAGAGTTTTCAGCCAGATAGGTTGGGGGAATTGGCAGGGATTATCGATGAGGTTGATTACGATCTACTCGCGGTAGATAGTTGTCGGTTTATTCGGCACTTACTGGAACTAAAACAACAGCTTAAATCGATATTTGACTTCGGCGGAGATCTACCCACCCCGCCCTATGGGCACCCCTCCGAGGAGGGGATTTTCCGATCGGATTCAGGAGGGGTACAAAGCATTAAATTGTTGGGGCACGCTCATTTGGATATGGCGTGGTTGTGGGAGGTGGCGGAGACTTGGGAGGTGGCGGAGCGGACATTTCGCTCTGCGCTGAAATTACAGGGAGCGTTTCCCGATTTGACTTTTTGCCATTCTACGCCTGCATTGTATGAGTGGATGGAAATTAATCAGCCGGAGGTATTTGCAGGTATTTGTCAGCAGGTAAAGGCGGGTAAATGGGAAATAGTGGGGGGGATGTGGATCGAGCCAGATCTTAACTTAATTTCGGGGGAATCGATCGCGCGGCATATTATTTACGGACAAGCATATAACCAGTCGAGATTCGGCGCATATACTAGTGTCGCATGGCTGCCCGATACGTTTGGTTTTTGCTGGCAATTACCGCAGTTATTACAGCAGGGGAAAATCGATTATTTCGTCACTCAAAAATTCCAGTGGAACGATACGACGCAATTTCCCCATCAATTATTTTGGTGGGAAGCTCCCGATGGAAGTCGAGTATTGAGTTTGATGTCGTCGGCGATTGGGGAAGGCATCGATCCGTTGAAGATGATGGATTATGCTTGCAAGTGGCAAACCGCGACAGGAATAGATGAGTCGCTATATTTATTCGGCGTGGGCGATCATGGCGGCGGGCCGACTCGTGATATGTTGGAGTTAGCCCATCGCTGGTCGCATTCGGACGTATTTCCCGATTTAGAATTTACGACGGCGGTGAAATATCTCGATAAGTTGGCAAGTAGAGCCGATAGTCAATTATTACCAGTATGGAGGGACGAATTATATTTAGAATTCCATCGCGGTTGTTTTACTACCCACGCCGCTCAAAAGCGATCGAATCGTCAGTGTGAGGATTTATTATATCAGGCAGAACTCTGGTCGTCGATCGCGCATATAGTTACCGGTCGAGTTTATCCCGATGCTCTTAAATTGCAAATCGAGACAGCCTGGAAACAAACATTATTCAATCAATTTCACGATATCATCCCCGGCACCGCGATCGCACCCGTATATGTGACGGCAAATGAAGGCTGGGAAAATGTCGAGCGCGTCACAACGCAGATAATTAGTAATGCTTTAGGCGATATTTGCGATCGGATCTTACTTCCTAATCCCCCTGTAGAGGGTGCAATTGCGATCGTGATTTTTAACGCGCTTAATTGGAACCGTACCGAAGTTATCAAATATCCCCTAAATCCTCCAAATCATCGACTTCTCTCAGAAGTCGATGAGTTAGCTGTGTGGCAAGTCTTCGATCTCGATGGAAATTTATTACCCAGCCAATCTACCTCAGAATATATCTTATTCCTCGCTACCGACTCACCGAGCGTCGGTTATCGCTTATTTTGGCTGGCACATATTCAATTAAATCCCCTCCAAGGAGGGGTGCCCGTAGGGCGGGATGGGTACAGCTCCGCAGCACCTCAAGAATCCATAAGTTTAGTTGATTTACCACGTAGTCCATTACCCCACCCCAGCCCTCCCCTTATAAAGGGGAGGGAGCCGGAGCCGGAGAAGCCCCCCTTTATAAGGGGGGTTGGGGGGGTAACACCATTCTCTCCGCACCCAGATTCAACGGAAACACTAGCTTCCAGCGATTTTATTTTTAAAAACCACTTCTTAGAGGTAGAAATCGACACCGAAACTGGGGATATTGCGCGAATGTACGATCGCATCAACCACCGCCACATTCTCACATCGATAGGCGCGCATCAACTCCAAGCCTTCCAAGATGCGGAACAATACTGGGATGCGTGGAATATCGATCCTCAATATGCCGAAAAACAATTACCGCCCAGCAAGCTAAGATCGATCGAGTGGATCGAAAACGGCGAAATTCGTCAACGAATCAGAGTAGTGCGCGAATTATCTGACTGTGAATTTACGCAAGATTATATTCTAGATATCCATTCACCCATGTTGCGGATCGATACCAGCGTCGATTGGCAAACAGGACACGTACTGATTAAAGCTAACTTCCCCCTCAATCTTACCGCCGATCGATCTACTGCCGAAACTGCTTGCGGTGCAATCGATCGTACCACTAAACCCGAAACCGCCGCCGAGAAAGCCAAATGGGAATTACCCATGCACCGTTGGGTAGATCTTACCGATAATAGTGGCGAATATGGCGTGAGTATTCTAAATGATTGCAAATACGGCTTCGATGCGGGGACGGATTATTTAAGACTTACCTTGCTCCGCAGTCCTAAATGGCCAGATCCGACAGCCGATCGCGGTTATCATGAGTTTACCTACGCTATTTATCCCCACAGTGGCACCTGGCAAGCCGCTCAGACGGTGCGAAAGGGGCTGGAGTTGAATTCACCTTTGCAAGTATTTCAGATCGATCGAACAGCCGCTGACAACCAGTATTTACGTGCAGCTAATAGCTTTATCGATCTTCAATCTCAAAATCTAATTTTAATGGCATTTAAACCCTCATCGACGATCGCGAACTCGTGGGTAATCCGGTGTTATGAATGTCATGGTAATGAAGCGAATATTGAGTTGACTGGCGATCTGGGTTTAGAGATCGACCGAGTGGTAAATATCCTCGAAGAAGCCCAAGCCGAAACATTCAATATTGTTAAACCTTGGCAAATTCAGAGTTTTGGAGTGTCAATCTAATCTACCCTCGATACTTCACCAATGAAATTTATAGCATTTTGGTAATTTCTAACACAAAATATATGGTCTTGAACTATGATTTGTCAGATTTATAGATAAGCTATGATTTCCATCTAGAAATAATCACAGTTCATCATTGAATCATTTCAATCATAGTTCAGACATATTTATTAAGGGTAGTATTTGCCTACCGTTCTAGATCTTCGACGAATTTAGGGATGGCGGCGGTGAGGACTTCGTGCCCATCTGCGGTGATGAGAACGTCGTCTTCGATGCGAATGCCGATACCTTTCCAACAATCATCGATTTTGGGCTGTCCTTCGGCGGGTTCGATGTCGGGGGAGATATAGATACCGGGTTCGACGGTGATGATGTTGCCAGGTTGGAATTGGTACCAGGTTTCGGCACCGTGCATGTAAATCCCCGCATCGTGAACATCTAAACCGAGCCAGTGTCCGGTACCATGCATGTAGAAGTTTTTATATTTGCCTTCTTCAATCAAGGTATCGACATCACCAGCTAAGAGTTCGAGTTGGACTAAGCCTTCGGTGATAATTTGAACTGAGGTATGGTGAAAGTCTTTCCAAGTAGTGCCCGGTTTGACTTGTTCGATACTCGCCATTTGCGCGTCTAGCACTAGTTCGTAGATGATTTTTTGTTCGGTGGTAAATTTGCCGTTGACGGGGAAGGTGCGGGTAACGTCGGAATTATAGTAGCCGACGGAGCAGCCAGCATCGATCAGGAGGAGGTCACCGTCTTGGAGGGTGCTATTATTTTCGATATAATGAAGGACGCAGGCATTAGAGCCTGTTGCGACGATCGAAGGATAGGCTACGCCCATTGCACCGTTTTTACGAAAGATGTATTCGATTTCGGCTTCAATTTCTGATTCTTTGACACCTGGTTTGGCGATTTGGCGGGCGCGAGCGTGGGCGAGGGCGGCAATGTGGGCGGCTTCGCGCATCAAATCTAGTTCGGCGGGACTTTTGATCTGCCGCAGGGGATGAAGGGTGAGGAAGGGATCTTCGATCGCGATTGGCCCCGTACCGCGTTTACCATAGGATCGGAGGAGTCTTTGCCAATGGGTAATTACTTTGTTGTTGAGCTGTTCGTCGCGCCCCATGTGGTAATAAATTTTGTCCCCTTTCTCTAGATATTGAGGGAGTTTTTCATCCAGTTCGCTAATTAGATATGCTTCGTCTGCGCCATACTTTTCTTTGGCAGCATCGACACCAACGCGGTATCCCGTCCAGATTTCTTTTTCGCGTTCTTTGGGTTGCACGAAGAGAATGAATTTGTGTTCGTCGTGATGGGGGGCGATGACGGCGACAGCATTAGGTTCGTTGAATCCAGTCAAATAGTAAAAGTCACTATCTTGACGATAGGTATATTCGACATCGTTATGCATGGTAGCCATCGGCGCACTACCGACAATCGCGGTGCCATTGCCAATTTTGGACATGAACTGTTCCCGACGCTGGCGGTATTCTGCTTGCATGAACTTCTAACCTATGCTGAGTATATTGTTAATATAACAATCCTAGAGGATAGAACCCACCCCCAGAATTTCTCGATGATGGGTGGTAGATTGCTGTTATTACACCCGATCGATCGAATTAATTGTTTAATAAATTATGTTTCAAATTTCTAAAAGCCTGAGTATTCCAGCTAGCGAAATCGATATTAGTGCAATTAGATCGCAGGGTGCTGGCGGTCAAAATGTCAATAAGGTGGCGACGGCGATTCATTTGCGATTCGATATTATGGCTTCATCTTTACCAGATTGGTATAAAGAACGGCTATTGCAATTGCGCGATCGACGTGTTACTAATGAAGGCACGATCGTGATAAAATCGCAGGAACATCGGAGCCAAGAACGGAATCGGGATGAGGCTTTTGACAGGTTGCGATCGTTAATTTTGAGTGTGGCGGTGGTGGTATTACCTCGAAAATTAACGAAGCCGAGTAGAGGACAAAATCGGCGACGATTGGAGGATAAGAAACGGCAATCTCAAATTAAGGCGTTGCGGAAGGATGTGGAGTAATTAAGTGGTGGGAATCTATCCACCCCACTCAGAAGAAACTTAAACAAATTCAACCTCGCTTTTCGAGCCAAAGGTTTTAAACTAAAAATAGATAGCCATAGGTAAACACATGAGTCCACAATTACAACAAGTATTGAGTGACATAGATCGCTTGTCACCAACAGATAGGATTCAAGTGATGACTCATGTAATTGAGAGCATTAGAGAATATGTACCAACAGAACCAGTCAAATCAATCCGGAAGTGGAGCGATTTGAAGGGAATTGTAACGGCTCCATTAATGGGTGAAGATGCTCAAGAGTGGGTATCTCGCACGCGAAGGGAAGGAGATGAGCATCGTGAGAGTTTTTCAGCTTCCTGATTCGATTCAAATTGCCACAGCGATTGTTGCTAATTGCGATGCTTTTTTGACTAATGATGTTGCATTGAAAAATGTGACAGAGATTAGGGCGATTGTTGTATGTAAGTTGGAAGTATAACGCGATCGATGTCAACAGTCTAGTGTTTGAATCTGCCGATCGATCGAGTTAAATTTATGTTGTTTAGAAGATTATAACCGTTGCAATAAATTCAAACCGTGGGTATCGGTACCGCAGGTGTGTAGCAGATTGTAACTATTCCCCAGGCGTTTGACGGTTTCTGTTTGCTCGAAACTAGGAATCCACGGATTGGGATTGTTATAAGCATAATAAGTCTCTACACCATCGATACCTAAAGCTACCGCAGTGGGAATCAGTTCTTCTGGCGATCGACGGTACCGCGAAGGATGTGCTAATACTACAATAGCACCCGCATGATGCAGTGCATTAATAACGCGCTCGGCACGAGCATCCACACCTCTGGGTTCTCTCCCAGTTAGATATGGAGCCAGATTCGGATCGAGAGGATCGAAGCCATAACCCAAGATATGTACGTCTACTGGGGGTAAATACGCCGTAATTTCAATTCCCGTCCATAACTGGATCGAGTCAATTGCTTGCGTTTCCAGCCATTGCTTGGCACGATAATAACCACCCACACTATGATGATCGGTAATTGCGATCCCCTGTAAGCCAATTTCGACAGCTTGCGCCATCAGATCTTCAGGGGTAAGTTTCCCATCCGAGCAATTGGTGTGCATGTGAAAATTATAGTGTTTCGGACAACTATCAGGCTGAATATTAGTAAAGACTTGCCGCAGTAAAGTTAGATCCTGTGGTGAGTGTTGGTTCCCCATGGCTTTGGATGTACGAGTCTGGTAGTTGCCTACGATCGTCAAGGTAGTTCTGTAAAAGTCGCTTGTTTCTATGTTTCAAGAGTACCCCAATCTTCACAAAACTTTGTGAGAAGAGCTTCGATTACTCTCTCATAAATTGGGGGGTTGTTAGTATTCCTTACTTAATTGTAACGATCTGC
>NZ_JANYJC010000100.1 GCF_025361915.1 Chamaesiphon sp. GL140_3_metabinner_50 | reverse complement strand
ATGCCCGAATATTACCAAGTCCGCAACTATGCCCTAGATTTCCTCTACAACCGTTACGCTCACGATGATGAGTAATTATGTTAATCGCTCATCGATCGGACTGAAACTGTGCGCGGATAAAGTGCTGTAAAACTTAACTAGTAATATCTCTGCTCACAATTTTATGCCGATCGGTAGACTACATACATATACATCTTAACTATTATATAAATGTGATTCTCGATCGAGAGCCAGCACAGATAAAAACTCATTAATACTAGTTGACTTCTGCATTAATTGTATGTTCTCACAGGTACCCGAACGGCGAATGCATGTGTTTCGTTGGATTCTCACGATCGCATGGCTGCTGATTATTGCATCATTATTTTACGATCCTTGGACTTCGGTATTGACCGAGCCAAATCATCCTTGGAGTCCGTTAAGGTTGTCAGGTAGCTGTATTCTAGTGCAGGGAAAGTGTCTGATAGAACAGCCTTATCCATTGGCTACGACCTTATTTTGGGGGGCGATCGTGCCTTCGTCGATCTTTATTTTGCTGATATTCGGGCATGAAGTTTGGCGCAGAATTTGTCCGCTCTCATTTTTGTCGCAAATTCCTCGCGCATTAGGCAAGCAAAGACAATTCAAACGCGAGAATCCGAATACGGGAAAAGTTCGGTATGAATTGCCAAAAATCAAGCCCGATTCGTGGTTGGGGCAGAATTATCCGTACGTACAATTTGGCTGGCTATTTGTCGGATTGTGCGGGCGGATTTTGTTTTTTAATGCCGATCGATTGGTACTAGCATTGTGGATATTACTTACGATCGCGGCGGCAATTGCTGTCGGCTATTTGTATGGTGGTAAATCGTGGTGCAATTATTTCTGCCCGATGGCTCCAGTACAGCAGATTTATAGCGAACCTGGCGGTTTATTGAGTAGTAAGGCACATATTAGCGATACCTCAATTACCCAATCGATGTGTCGAACGGTATTACCCGATGGCAAAGAGCAAAGTGCTTGTGTAGCTTGTCAAAATCCCTGCATCGATATCGACTCAGCACGCGTTTATTGGGATAGTTTAAATAAGCCAGAAGTATCGTGGTTGCGGTATGGCTATGTGGGCTTAGTCATCGGTTATTTTGGTTATTATTATCTGTATGCGGGTAATTGGGACTATTATGTTTCGGGCGCGTGGGCGAGACAGCCAGACCAATTATCAACACTATTAAATCCAGGATTTTATCTATTCGGACAGGCGATTAATATTCCCAAAATTGTTGCCGTACCAATGACATTAGGTATCTCTACCCTGCTCGGAGATCGGGTGGGTAGATCGATCGAGCAATGGGCAAAGTCTTACAGTCGCCAGCGCGATCTCAAGCTATCGCCGGATGTAATTAGGCATCGCATCTTTACACTATGTACGTTTTTTATTTTTAACTTCTTCTTTATCTTTGGCGGTCGTCCTCTAATTCAACTAATGCCGATTTCGGTTCAATATATTTACGAGCTTGCGCTAGTATTATTGAGTACGCTGTGGGTGTACAAAACTTGGCGACTTAGCTCCGATCTGTATTCGCGAGAGAATTTGGCAAGCCGATTCCGCAAGCAGTTGGAGAAGTTGCAACTGGATATTTCTCAGTATGTAGAAGGTCGTTCTTTGAGCGATCTGAATACTCATGAGGTTTATATTTTAGCGAAAGTTTTACCTGGATTTACACGAGAAAAGCGACATGCTGCTTATAAAGGAGTCGTGCGCGAAGCATTGGAAGAAGGGTATGCTAATTATTCTAGTAGTCTAGAAGTATTGCAACAATTACGTCAAGAATTGGGCATTACCGATGACGAACACCGTCAGGTATTAGAAGAGCTGGGTATTGAAGATCCAGAGTTGCTAAACCCCGATCGCAAACGCAGCTTAGAAAATCAAATTCGCTTGACTGGCTATCGCAAATCTTTAGAACGACTAATGCTATTGCAGCAACAGCAAGATTTGACTAATCCCGATCCTACTCTAAATCGCAACTCAGTAGAAATCGATGCACTGCGCCGCCAATACTCTATTAATCCTCAAGATGAAGATTGGATTTTGAGCGGAATTTCTCCAGAATCTGGTAGCTTACGCAGAGCAGAATTTTTACTCACTCAATTACCAGATCTAATTAATTGCTATCGCGGACTCAATCAACCCATTCTAGCCGCTCATCAAGCAGTTTTACTACTGCTCAAGAGTAGCATTCATCATAAGAAAGAGTTAATCGTTCGTAATATTTTAGAAGTAATCATAAGTCTCGATGGAGATAAGTCGGCGATCGATCTAGCTCAACAATTAGGCGATTTAGCTCCAGTAGTTTTGCTAGAACTACTAGAATCAGAAGATTGGCAAGCTAGACTGCATTCAGACATAATTGAAAAGCTAAAACCATTTCCAGGACTCATAAACACCTGTGCGATCGATTATTCAAGTGAAGAAACTCTCAACTCTCTATCACCATTACTAGACGATCGCAATCCCCTGATTCAAACAGCATGTCTGTATATTACCGCACAGCTCAATTTCGATCGCTCTCAAACAATCGCCCGTAATTATACCGATTCTCACAGCTCATCTTTGGTTAATGAAGCCGTCAAGATTATCTTGTCAGCATCTAAACAATGTCCGCAGCTAAAGACATTTGCCTTATTAGAAAAAGTGGTACATCTCTTTAATAGCGACTTCTTTAACCGGATTCAT
>NZ_JANYJC010000092.1 GCF_025361915.1 Chamaesiphon sp. GL140_3_metabinner_50 | reverse complement strand
GCAGATGATTTTACCGTTAGCATCGACATAGCCATTACCTAAATGCCATTGATACCACGGCTCAGTAGTGAAATTACTAACTAGACTCAGATCCTCGCGATCGAATATCATGATTTGGGTGCCGAGTTCTGGCTTCCACCGAATCGATTCACTATAACTAGCCAATTGCAATAAAATTGGTAACGGTTGAATCTCTACCGGGTTAATGCAAAATACTAAATACTTACCGACCATTAAAAAGTCATGAACGGTAGTCAGTCTGGGTAACTTAGTTTGACTAGATTTAATAACTTTACCACTGCGATCGCTCTCATACAGATTTAGTTTTGGTTGCGCGCCGATCGAGATGCCAAAATTATATATATGTCCCGAAATTGGATCGACTTTGGGATGTGCTGAATAAACTAATGGTGTCAGATCGCTACCTAAATAATCCGTCCCAATCGTTGCTAAAGTATCTAAATCTAGCGCGTGCGGCTCGGCACCTTCCCAGAGTGCCAACAATCGATCGGGTAAAGCTAAAACCGAAGTATTTGCCGCATTTCCCAGCGATTTACCAAACCTTTCCCACAAGTTTCCAGATGGCAACATGCCATAGTTACCATACAACCACCGATCGACCTGACTTTCTTCCTGATATTTCTTAGTTTGCACGTAGCGATAGACCCCGCTAGCAGCCCCGTCAGCAAACTTTACCGCCAAAATTGCTCCATCCCCATCGAACCAATGTCCGACCCGCTGACCGCCCCGTTCGAGCCGTCCGGGGCCATTCCGATAGAGGGTACCGCGCAAGCCAGCCGGAATCGCACCTGAGAGAATCTGTAACTGCGTTTGAGGAAATTCGGGTGCGGGTGCAGCTAGAGCTTGACCCCACAGAGGTTTAGTAGTCGATCGTTTTGAGGTAGTTGTCATGAGCAAGTAGCAGTGATTTGGTGTTCGATCGGACAATTCGACTAGATTTACATATCTACAGACAGATTGCCACCTCTCTAAATTCTACAAAGATCGCATTCGTTATGGAGATATCAACCGATCTCGATCGCAATAATATTGCTAGTTTTGAGGTGCGGATACGTCCAGGTGGTTACAATAAGGATGTCTTCCCCGTTCGCGAAATGTGAGCTTTGCCCAATCGTCATAATCTATGCTGACAATCACCCCTGAGCACGAAAAACTCATTCAAAATCACTTGGATACCGGACGTTATGCCAACGCGGAAGAAGTACTAGCCATCGCCCTGCAACTACTCACTCGCCTCGATACCGAACATCAAACCTGGATCGAAGAAACCCGTCAACAAATCGCCATTGGGATTGCTGAACTCGATCGAGGCGAAGGTGTTGATGGTACCACTGCGATGGAGGGCTATCTTCAGCAATTTCAGGCAGCACGACAAACGCGGCTCTCATGAATTTTATCCTCGCGCCCAGCACTACCCGCGATCTAGATCCGCTATCTCAGTACTTATCGATTGTATAAGTTGAAGAAATCAAAGAGCGATCGCGTAAGTACGATCTCTCTTTGATGTTAGATTTAAGTATCACATTAATTGAAAAAACTAGCTAACCATCCTAATACTGTCAATCCAATAATCATAGAGATGCAACCAGCACATCCAGATTGTGTAGATTGTTCTTGTTCTTTTTGTGGCAATACTTTATTAAAGTCAGACAATAAAGTGTATGCAGGCTTGTAATCGGGATCTATCTCCAAACATTGTTTAGCAATAGCTTTACCTTTATCTAAATATTCATTATTTTTAGTCGCTCTAAAATTCCCTAAATAGGACTGACCCAAGCAAGTCAACATTTCTAAGTCTGAAGGATTGAATATAATAGCATCAGCAAGTTCCAGTATAGCATCATCCCATTCTTTAATTTTGAGATAATTCTTTCCTTTTGTAAAACTCTTTTTTGATAATTCCTGTGCAATATTTATTTCTGAAGTTGTAACTCCTAGTTCTGATGCTATATCTTTTAGCTCTTCCGTTGTAGGAATTCTATCGGTTTTATCCCTCAACTCTGTAATGCGTTTAATATAGTTGTTTACTAAATGATCTGTGGATGTTTCCATGATGAAGAGTGATAAATATACTTCTTCAGAAGTCTTGGTACATAGATGGAGTACCCACAGGACAAGCTAATAACACTTGATTTACCATGCAGCTTGAGACAATATATGATGAACATTAGTCCCTGTCGAGGTTTCAGGCTATCTTAACGCGAGCGATAATTCCAGCAAAACATTGAGCGCACTCAAGCCAGAACTCAAGATGAGAATCGACTTTGATACACTACACGATCGACCGCCCATCTGTGACATTCCTGCTTGTGACTGGCTTTAGCTATGCTAAAATTGCCCGATCGTCGATCTGTAACTACTATTTGACGATGCTATTGCAACAGCACATCTGCGGGAATGCCTAAATGTTGATGAATTGCCCGAATCATTTCTAGCGTTAATGGTTGGCGTTTAGACATTACCTCTGCTACCAAGCTTTCACTACCAATTAGCGGAATTAGATCTGCATTCGATCGATCCAGTTGTTCTAGTCTAAATTCAATCGCTGCGATCGGATCTGGTAACTCAATCGGAAAATATTTATCTTCATATAGCTCTATTAAAGTTGCTAACACCTCCAATTCATCAGCTTCAGGAGTATTAGGAATCGATGACATCAACGCTCCGGCGCGTTGCAAGGCAGCTTGATAATCAGCTTCGGTTTTAATTGGTCGAATTAAGGCTGTGTTCATATTGTCTCCACATCGATTGAGTCGTATTCTTGGTGAGTGCCAATAAAGCGAATAAAAATAATCTGTGCGGCGTAGTTAATCTCAACAACTAATCGATATTTATTACCTGCAATATTGAATACAGTTCGATTATTTTTCAGGATACTCGCGTTGCGATATTGTTCTTTCACATCCGCAGGTGTTTGCCAAGTTGCCTGTTTAGCTTCCCGATACCACGATCTGAGTGGGTCTTCCGCATCGGTATATTTTGGCGTACTTTCCCAAAATTCGCGCAATGTTCTTTTGGCGATAACTCTCATAAATAATATTTTACAGCATTAGACTATCGATCGAGACACACCACATTATTACTGATAGATAGCTTGGATCGATCGATCCAACCCAGCCACTAGCAAATTGTCCCGCGAACTGGGCGATAATTGACTGCATAATAATCGATCGCAAATTTCTGCTCCCTACCATGTCAGATATATCTATCGAATCTACGCTCCAAGAAGAGCGACTATTTAGCCCCTCGGCAGAATTTTCACAAGCTGCACAGATTAAGAGTTTGGCAGAGTATGAAAGTATTTACGCCCGTGCCCAAGCTAATCCCGAACAGTTTTGGGCAGAACTCGCCGACAGCGAACTACATTGGTTTAAAAAATGGGAAACGGTGCTAGATTGGCAGCCCCCATTTGCTAAGTGGTTTACAGGTGGTAAGATTAATATCTCGTATAATTGTCTCGATCGACATCTGACTACCTGGCGTAAGAATAAAGCTGCGCTAATTTGGGAAGGCGAACCCGGCGACTCGCGCACGCTGACTTACGCTCAATTGCACCGCGAAGTCTGTCAGATGGCGAATGCGCTCAAACAGATGGGTGTAGTTAAAGGGGATTTAGTCGGGATCTACATGCCGATGATTCCTGAAGCTGCGATCGCGATGCTGGCTTGTGCGAGAATTGGGGCGGTACATACCGTTGTGTTTGGTGGCTTTAGTGCTGAGGCGTTGCGCGACAGATTAGCCAATGGTAAGGCTAAAGCCGTAATTACCGCCGATGGTGGCTGGCGTAAAGATGCGATCGTACCATTAAAAATTCAAGTCGATAAAGCTTTAGAAAATAATGCCTGTCCGACAGTCGAGCAAGTTTTAGTCGTTCAGCGTACCAAGCAAGAAATCCCCATCGTTGAGGGACGCGATATCTGGTGGCATGAAATTCAGTCTACCGTCTCCGCCGACTGTCCCGCTGTCGAAATGGATGCCGAGGATATGTTATTCGTCCTTTATACCTCCGGCAGTACGGGCAAACCCAAGGGCGTAGTCCATACTACTGGCGGTTATAACCTCTACAGCCACATGACTACCAAGTGGATTTTCGATCTCAAGGATACCGATGTTTACTGGTGTACCGCCGATGTCGGCTGGATTACCGGACATAGTTACATCGTCTACGGGCCATTATCTAACGGCGCGACCACAGTTATGTATGAAGGCGTTACTCGTCCCTCGAAACCGGGCTGCACCTGGGACCTCATTGAAAAATATGGGGTTACTATCTTCTATACTGCCCCCACCGCTATTCGCGTCTTTATGAAAATGGGTGAAGAATTGCCCAACGCCCGTAATCTCTCCTCCCTCCGCCTCCTGGGTACCGTTGGCGAACCAATTAACCCCGAAGCCTGGATGTGGTATCACCGCGTGATTGGGCACGAAAAATGTCCGATCGTCGATACTTGGTGGCAAACTGAAACTGGCGGCATTATGATTACCTCTCTCCCTGGTGCAATTCCCACTAAACCAGGCTCCGCCACTCGCCCCTTTCCCGGCATCATCGCCGAAGTTGTCGATCTCGATGGCAACACCCTCCCCGCCAATCATGGCGGATACTTAGCCGTAAAATATCCTTGGCCGGGAATGATGCGGACTGTCTACGGCGACGACGAACGTTTCCGTAAAACTTACTGGGAACATATCGCCCCCAAAGATGGCAAATACATGTATTTTGCGGGGGATGGAGCGCGTCAGGACGCAGATGGTTACTTCTGGGTGATGGGACGCATCGATGACGTTCTCAACGTCTCTGGGCATCGTCTGGGCACGATGGAACTCGAATCTGCGCTTGTCTCTCATCCTGCGGTTGCCGAAGCCGCAGTTGTGGGCAAACCCGATGAAATTAAGGGCGAAGAAATCGTCGCTTTTGTAACTTTAAATAGTAACTTTATCGGAGATGCAAGTTTAGTAAAAGAGTTGCAAAAACATGTCGGTACAGAAATTGGGGCGATCGCGCGTCCGGGTGAAATTCGATTTACCGATGCATTACCGAAGACTCGATCGGGTAAAATTATGCGACGATTATTACGCGATTTAGCCGCAGGTAAGGAAGTATCAGGCGATACTTCGACACTCGAAGATCGTAGTGTTTTGGATAAGTTGAGAGGTAGTGATTAGTCGATTAAATTAAAAATAAACCCAACCTTTAAAATAAGTGTTGGGTTTTACTCATCGATTTTTATTTCTTGCTGCGATCGACACCATCTTGTCTGTAGTTAATAGTCCTAGCAGGATCGATAGTCGGTAATCTGCGATTGCCCTGGCTTGATGTTTCTGGCGTTGGTTTAGGCGATTGACTCTGGCTTTGATTTTCTGCTTTGTCTGACATTTTGAGTACCTTGAGAAATAATGAATAGTAAACTTACTTACGATTACACTTTAAATTCAATCAAGGTCGTAAATGAAAGTGTCGATAAAATTAACACGAAACTTGATTTGGTTCTAACCCTCAGTACTCGTAGGTTGGGTTGAAGAATGAAACTAGGGCAGCCTCAAATGTTGCTGGTTGAGTTGGGTTTCGCTTTGCTCTACCCAACCTACGCATGGCTAATCGTCTTCAAATAGATAGACAGACTCAGGATGACCCAATGGTGCAATTCCCTCATTCCGATCTGCAAGTTCTCCAGCAAAATTCTCTCCAGCACCGTCGTACCATTGACTCCTAGTGAACAGATAAAGAGACTGAAATTCCTCTTCAGATAATTTTCGTGGAGATTTGTATTCGGTAAGAATCCAAAGTCTATGTTCTGACTGACGATACTCGTATCGCAGAATACCACCCCTAATACCAAGCAAATATAAATGCTCGGTATCCCGTCCATCTTGCAAATATTGGCTTAATTCTACTGGAGATTTGTTTTCACCTTCTCCATGAGAGTAGACACAATCATCGAACTTCTGTAATATTTCTCGATCGTCGATCGTTATTTCTTCTGATCCATTAAAGCTTTGCCACAGAACTTTAACAGGCCCTCCAAATGTTACTCTCACCATATTGCGAGCTACAGTCGTTCGATAAATTTATTCTAAGGGTAATCTGGTTCAAAATTCAAGGTAGGGGCAATTCATGAATTGCCCCTACTACCTCTATTTGTTAGATGCTTAACCGCGCTTCATCGCGCGATCCATATCGCGCTTATCGTCTCGCTTCTTGAGATCGTCGCGCTTGTCGTGGAGCTTCTTACCGCGTACTAACGCGATCGTCACCTTCACCTTACCCCGCTTGAGATACATCTTCAACGGCACCAGCGTCAAACCCTGTTGCTCGACTTTGCCGATTAACTTGCGAATTTCGGCTTTGTGCATTAGCAATCTGCGGGTGCGGGTGGGTTCGTGGTTAAAATACGCTCCCGTCGAGTTGTGGGGTGAAATGTGGGCATTTAACAGCCAAATTTGCCCCTGTCGCAATAAGCCATAACCATCGCGCAGGTTAGCTTTACCCGCCCGAATCGATTTTACCTCGGTACCCAACAACTCGACCCCCGCTTCGTAAGTTTCGAGGATTTCGTACAGGAACCGAGCTTGCCGATTGTCGGCAACAATTTTGATACTATCCGATTTTTCTTTCTCGCTCATACTTCTATTTTACTATTCACGAGCGCGACTGGATCGAAAGCGGCGATCGCCAAAATTATAGCCCCAATCTAGTTTATCGGTAGTCAGGAAATGTAACTTTATCTAAAGCTCTAGACTAATTGGCGAAATTTGGTATAGTTATTCCATCAAAAGTGCAAATCATCGCGATCGCTTGCTGACATGGCTCGTTGGCGTAGCCTCCGCCTTGCGGAATCGGGAAATCGATAGAATTCCTCGATGCTCATTCTGAGCGGCTACGCCAACGCCAGCTAAATTTGGTCGATCTAGCGATCGTAGTGTATTCTCAAAATGAGTAATCTCGATCTAATTTAAGCTCTAACACGACCCAATTCTCATTCAGTATGACTGTGACAAGGAATTTAGATCGGCAACAAACAATTATTGATACGATAACGCCTGTTGGTAAGGCGCGTTCTATCTGGCTGGTGAGAAAATATTATGGGTAGCTCTATTGATTTCGGCGGTCGTCCGATCCATTTTATCGGCATTGGGGGGATAGGCATGTCGGGACTTGCCTACGTTCTGGCTACACGGGGATTACCAGTATCTGGTTCCGATCTCCGAGCGACAAACATTACCGAAAAGTTGGCAGCAGCAGGGGCGCATGTTTTCCTCAAGCAAGATGCCAGTAATTTAGCATATTTCGATAACCACCCATCTGGGCAAACTCCCCAAATTGTCTGCTCGACAGCGATTGGGAAGACAAATAGCGAATTAACCGCCGCGCTAGAACGTGGATGTCCGATCTTTCATCGATCGGATGTATTGGCAGCATTGATCGGTGAATATACTAGTATTGGTGTAGCGGGTACTCACGGTAAAACTACTACGAGTAGTGAAATTGGGTATATGTTGACGATGGCTGGTGTCGATCCGACGATCGTGGTTGGTGGCGAAGTAACGGCGTGGGATGGCACTGCTAGAGTCGGTAAGAGCGAATATTTTGTCGCAGAAGTCGATGAATCCGATGGTTCGATTACTAAACATTCGCCCACTATTGGGGTGATTACTAATATCGAGCTAGATCATACCGACCATTACAAGAGTTTGGAGCAGGTAATTGCCACCTTCACCAAATTTGCCAGCCAATGTCAAGTGACTGTCGGTTCGATCGATTGTCCGATTGTCAGAGAGCGAATCCAACCGACAATTACTTATAGTATCGAGCCGGGTCGTGTAGCCGATTATACCGCTGATGAGATTGACTATCATAGTGCAGGAACTTCGGCCCAAATATATGAATATGGGAATTTATTGGGAACACTAAAGTTAGGGGTTTTAGGAAAACATAACTTGAGTAATGCGCTAGCGACGATCGCCGTCGGTCGCAAGATCGGCCTAGACTTTGAGGCAATTGCTTCTGGATTGGCGACTTTCAGCGGTGCCAAACGACGGTTTGAACTTCGAGGTTACCAGAATAATATTACCTTTATCGATGACTACGCTCACCACCCCAGTGAAATTCTCGTCACCCTTAGTGCGGCTCGGTTGCGAGTCGGTACCGAACGCCGAGTTGTAGCCGTCTTCCAACCCCATCGATACAGCCGTACTTTAGAATTTCTCGATGACTTCGCCCGGTCTTTTAAAGATGCTGACGTAGTAGTTATTACAGATATTTATAGTGCGGGTGAGGTAAATACTAGCAACATTAGTGGTGAAGAAGTCGTAACTCAAATCGGTCGCTATCACCCGAATGTTTGTTATGTACCCACTCTCGAAGCTGTATCGCAATTCCTCAGCCATAATCTTCAACCAGGAGATATCTGCTTGTGTTTGGGTGCGGGCAATCTCAATCAAATTATTTTAGGAGTAGTAGATTTTTATCGAAATATGTCAAATGTCAAATCGACAGAAACAGTCGCTCAGACGTAATCGGTTAGTGTATTATCAATGCTAGTTTATCGCAGACAAACGTTATACATTTGACGATTGAAGCCGTTCGCGTAGCGTCTGGCGAAAGAGAATCGACTTCATCTAAATGGCTGAGAACTGTCTGCATATTTCTACGAGTTATTGGATCTCGCGATCGACCCCCGATTTCAGCAAACTACCTTACATCTCCACTATGACACTTTCCCAAGACCGTTCGCGCAGTCGAATTCCTGCCAAAGCAACCAGGATCGATACCCAAATTCAACATGCAGTCTCAACTTCTACAGATTCCGATCGAGACTTAGAAGTTCCGACAGATTGCTTGATTCATGCTGGGGTATCGCTCAGAGGTTTGACAACATGGAAAGTCGGTGGGGCTGCTGAGTGGTATCTCGAACCCAGAACTCTGGCTCAAACCCAAAGCGGTTTGGCTTGGGCGAGGACGAACAATCTGCCGATTACCATTATTGGAGCTGGTTCAAACTTATTAATTAGCGATCGCGGTTTGGCAGGATTGGTTATTTGTACCCGTCATTTACGCCATGTCAATACTTCAGCCAGCGGCGAAGATCGATCGATTTATGCGGATGCGGGTAAAATGGTCGCCAGCCTAGCTTGGCAAGCCGCTCGTAAGGGTTGGAGCGGAATGGAGTGGGCAGCGGGGATACCGGGCACTGTAGGCGGTGCTGTGGTGATGAATGCTGGCGCGCACGGACACAGTACTCAAGAGATTTTAGTCAACACCGAAGTGTTA
Source organism: Chamaesiphon sp. GL140_3_metabinner_50 (assembly GCF_025361915.1). GTDB lineage: Bacteria > Cyanobacteriota > Cyanobacteriia > Cyanobacteriales > Chamaesiphonaceae > Chamaesiphon. The sequence goes on along the minus strand of NZ_JANYJC010000092.1, from coordinate 2,317 downwards.
AACCTCGATGGCTCGATCGAAACGCTGACCAATCAGGATTTAAACTATAGTTATCGGACATCCAATCTGCAAGGCGATGCGCGGATCGTCATCAGTGCTAAATTTCAACTCCTCACAGCAGAAGATCCCGAAGATATCAAAGCGCGGACATTCCGAGATTTAGAAAAGCGTCATAGCAAACAACCATACGATAGACCTAGCTGTGGAAGCGTGTTTCGCAATCCTAGCCCTTTATATGCGGCTGCTTTAATTGAAGGATTAGGGCTGAAAGGACACCGCATTGGCGATGCTGAAGTTTCGACTCTTCATGCTAATTTTATTATCAATCGCCAAGATGCCACCGCTAGCGATATCAGATCGTTGATTTATTACGTCCAGCGTCAGGTTAAAGCCAATTACTCGATCGAACTCGAACCAGAAGTAAAAATGCTCGGTGAGTTTTAAACTAGGCTTTAGGCTTTAGGCTTTAGGTTTTAGGTGGGGACACTCGCGTTGGCGTAGCCGCGCGTAGATGCAGGTAATCGCGATCTCCAACCTGGATTTGGGTAGAATGAGAAGAGTGGGTTGGGCAGTAGCTAAAACTTCTTCACCCTAAAGCCTAAAGCCCAAAACCTAAAGCCTACTGGCGGATACCCTCACCCCCGAACTTCCTGACTCCAGTAAGATGGGATATTGTTTAGATTGACTAAAAAGTAAAGATTATGACTCAAGGAAAAGGATTTGGCGGTTTCGGTCTCGGCAAGATGAAAGAACTTGCAGATGCCTTTAAAAAAGCCCAACAAGTACAAGAAGATGCCAAAAAGCTCCAAGAAGAACTGGAGGTAATGGAGATTGAAGGTCAAGCAGGCGATGTTACTGTAATTCTCAGCGGTAACCAAGAACCACGTAAAGTTAATATTGGTGCTGAGGCTGCGGCTAAGAGTCCTGAAGAACTCTCTCAGTTAGTGCTAGATGCAATGACAGATGCTTATGAGAAATCTACTGCTACCATGCGCGAACGGATGGAATTACTCACTAGCGGACTAAATATTCCTGGATTGTAACCCGATCGGCAAGTGGCTGCGGAAATTTCATAGGTAAATTAGGGGTATTGCTGAACTAAATGATGTCAGCAGTACCCCTAACATTTTGGATTTTGGATTTCTCACATCTTGCACCAGCGGCTTGCTATCCACTAAAACACTAATAGCTTTGTTGTAATGCAAGATGTGAGATTTTAAAATTCGACAGTTAATGGTGCGCGGGGGAACGGAATTACATCGCGAATATTGGTCATTCCCGTCATGAATTGTACCAACCGCTCGAATCCCAAACCGAAGCCAGCATGAGGGACGGTACCATAACGCCGTAAATCTAGATACCACCAGTAGTCGGCGGGGTTCAATCCTTGCGCTATCAACCGCCGTTCCAGCACATCGAGGCGTTCTTCTCGTTGGGAACCGCCAATAATTTCGCCGATTTTAGGAGCTAAAATATCCATTGCGGCGACGGTTTTACCATCGTCATTGAGCCGCATATAGAAGGCTTTAATTTCGACGGGATAATCGGTAAGGATAACAGGCTTTTTAAAAACTTCCTCAGCTAAATAGCGTTCGTGTTCGGATTGAAGATCGAGTCCCCAACTGACGGGATACTCGAATTTTTGCCCCGATTTTTCGAGTAAGGAGATCGCATCAGTATAAGTCAGTCGCTCGAATTGATTGTTAATAATATTCTCAGCAGTGGCTAAAACCGACTTATCGATTCGCTCGTTAAAAAATTCCATGTCTGATTGACAATTTTCCATTACATACTTAAAGATATACTGGAGAAACGTTTCAGCTAAATCCATATCTTCCCGCAAATCGCAAAAAGCCATCTCCGGCTCGATCATCCAAAATTCAGCCAGGTGACGAGAAGTATTAGAATTTTCTGCCCGAAAAGTTGGCCCAAACGTGTAAACGTTGCTAAATGCCATCGCCATCACTTCGGCTTCTAACTGCCCGCTGACGGTCAAATATGCCGCCTTTCCGAAGAAATCTTGACTGTAATCGATCTGGTTATCGGGAGTGAGCGGGACTTTTTTGAGATTAAGGGTGGTGACATTGAACATTTCCCCCGCACCTTCGCAGTCACTCGCGCTAATAATCGGCGTGTGTACCCATAAAAAGCCGCGCTCTTGAAAAAATTGATGAATGGCTGTGGCACAAGCATTCCGCACTCTAAATACCGCACTGAGAGTATTAGTCCGCGATCGCAAATGCCCGATCTCGCGCAAAAATTCAAAGGAGTGGCGTTTTTTCTGGAGGGGATATGTTTCGGGATCTGCTTCGCCGTA
>NZ_JANYJC010000055.1 GCF_025361915.1 Chamaesiphon sp. GL140_3_metabinner_50 | reverse complement strand
CTGAATCTATGTTAAGCAGGTTATAACGAGCGAGTACAATCCCTAAAAATCCAATGCATTCTAATTTAGGTATTGTTTTGAGAATTGGCAAATATGGAAATAGATCGACATGCCAGTTTAGCGATGTTAAATTTGGCAGCTTACTTAAATCTGCGAGTATTTTGTCGATCGAGAGATTTTGAGAAGAGTTTACCAATCCATAACTGTTGAGATTGAGTGCGACTAAATTTTTAAAATTACTAAGATCGTTTAAGATGGTTTCGATATATCGATCGCCTACATATATTTTAGTGAAGCCATTAGATTTTACGATCTTGAATTTTGTTTGAGTAGGCGATCGGGTAATCTTTAAATTAGGTATCCGATCGAGATTCGATAGATCGGTTAAGAGATTGCCGTCTAAATTTATTTCAGTTAAATTAGCTAAGGTGAAGAAAAAATCTGGAATGCGATCCAGACAATTGCTATTGAGGTTTAACTTTGTTAACTTTTCAAGGTTTTGGATACTATCTGGTAGGAATGTTAATCGATCGCCATTTAGATCTAATCTAGTTAAATCGATCAGGTTACCGATACTTTCTGGTAGAGTAGTGAATTGATGCCCATTTAAGTACAGCTCGGTGAGACTGGTAAGATTGCCGATACTTTCTGGTAGGCTACTAAGACGATTACCATTGAGATTTAGCTTAGTTAAATAGACAAGATCGCCGATATTTTCTGGCAGGGCGATAAATTCATTACAGCGAAAATCTAGAGCGGTTATTCCCCATCTGACGATCTTAATTAGTTCTGCTAATTCTGCGGTTGTCATGCTCATTCGATTTCTGCTTACTGTTTCACGTCTGCTTGTGCTTAATATACCCAATTTGAGGCTGGACAAATAACCAAGTAGAAAAATTGGCGATCTCACCCGACTGTGACAATATACATTATGTAATTCCATCTTTAGATAGAGAGTAAACCGATCGCAAGCTGCTAGAAATAGGTGATAAATGTCATCATTGCTAGCGGTATGAATTTGAAGAGGATGTGGGGACTACTTAGAGAAACGATCGATGAATGGCAACGCGATCGAGTTGACCAAATGGCGGCGGCTTTGGCATACTATACATTATTCTCGATCGCGCCTTTGCTCGTCATTGCGGTAGCTGTCGCTGGTGCTGTCTTCGGGCAAGAAGCAGCTAGAGGCGAAATTGTCGCTCAAATTCAAGGATTGCTGGGTAAAGCAGGCGCAGAGGTGGTGCAGACGGCTTTAGCAAATACCCAAAATCCCCAAGCGGGAAGTGGCATCGCTGCTTCGGTAATTAGCACGCTGGCTTTACTTTTTGGAGCTTCTGGAGTGTTTATTCAACTGCAAGACTCGCTCAATACTGTGTGGAATGTCGAGCCGTCGCCACGGGCTGGAGTCAAAGCAGTGGTTCGCAAACGAATTTTCTCGTTTGCAATGGTGATTACGATTGGTTTTATTTTGATGGTTTCATTAGTTGTCAGTGCAGTTTTAGCCGGAATTAGTACATTTACCAATCAACTGTTTCCCGCATTAGAAATTTTCTGGAAAGTTTTTAATGTGGGGGTTTCACTGGGTGTATTTACATTATTATTTGCATTAATATATAAATACATTCCCGATATTAGTATTGCCTGGAAAGATGTTCTCGTCGGCGCACTGTTTACCTCGATTTTATTTAGTATCGGTAAAGAATTGCTCGGCTTTTATTTGGGTAATGGTAGCTTTGGCTCTGCTTATGGTGCCGCCGGATCGGTGGTGACTGTGTTAGCGTGGATTTATTATTCCGTCCAAATTATGTTATTCGGGGCAGAGTTTACACAAGTATACACTCGCAAATATGGTTCTCATCGATTGCCACGGCGATGATTCGAGCTATGGTGAAACTGGCTGAGGCTCGATCTAACGAATCTTAAATGACTTGAATTTAGTTAGTATCAGGGGAAATACGTGCTGTTAGATTCACGATCGCGATATTTTCCCCCAATTGGGGAATACTTGACGTAGCATTGAAGCAGTAGCTCCCGATCGATCTGATTCAATCGATCGAAATTAACATAGCAGCAAAGGAAGATGAAATTATGGCAGTATCATTAGCCAAAGGACAGCGCGTATCTTTAGATAAAATCGCCCCAGGATTGACAGAAATCTTCGTGGGGTTAGGTTGGGATGTTAAAGCCGTAGATACGGGCGTAGATTTCGATCTCGACGCTTCGGTATTCTTAGTCGGTAGTAACGAAAAATTAATTTCTGATAAGCATTTCATTTTTTATAATAATCTCATCAGTCCAGATGCGGCAAAATCAGTCGAGCATACTGGCGATAATCTCACAGGTGCGGGATCTGGCGACGACGAGGTAATTAAGATTAATTTAAAACAAGTTCCGCCAGAAATTGAGAAAGTTGTGGTGACGGTGACGATTCATGAAGCACAACAACGCAAACAAAATTTCGGTCAAGTGCAGAATGCTTTCGTGCGAATTGTCAATCTTCAAAACGAGCAAGAAGTCGTGCGTTATGACTTAGTAGAAGACTATTCGACTGAGACTGCACTGATTATGGCAGAACTTTATCGTAAAGACGGCGAATGGCGACTAAATGCTGTTGGTGCTGGCTATCAAGGTGGGTTGCAGGCATTACTCGATCGCTATCAACCTGCGTAACAATTATAGAGCTAATAGGAAGGATCGATTATGACAATTAGTCTGCAAAAAGGACAGCGAATTTCTTTATCAAAAGAAGCTCCAGGGTTGACTAAAATTAGCTGCGGTTTGGGTTGGGATGTAGTCAAACCTGCTGGCGGTGGATTTTTTAGCAATTTTGGTAAAAAAGCAGGTGAGGAGTACGATCTAGATGCTTCGGTAATTTGCTTAGATGAGGCTGGTAAATTTACCGATAATCAAAATATTATTTACTTTGGTAATCTCAGTCATCCTTCTGGCTCTATCATTCATCAAGGTGATAATCTGACTGGCGCAGGTGATGGCGACGATGAAGTAATTATTGTGGATTTATCAAAGATTCCCGATAATATTAGCAAACTAGTATTTGTTGTCAACATCTATGATTGTCAGGCTCGAAAGCAAGATTTTAGTAAAATTGAAAATGCTTTTGTGCGGTTGGTAAATATAGCCGATAATAAAGAACTCGCCCGTTTTAATCTTTCCGGTCAAGATTATCAAGGTATGACTGGAATGGTGCTGGCCGAAGTTTATCGTCATCATAACGAGTGGAAAATGGCAGCGATCGGTAATGGTACAAATGTTAATGGTATCGGCGAATTAGTTAAATCTTACATCTAATTTTAACTACATTAAAATGGCTCAACAATTTAGACGTGTTGAGCCATTTTTATCTACTTACAAGTATCCACTATTCACTAAATGTACCAAAGACTCAATCTTAATAAAAAGATCGATTTAAATCGTCTGCCAATTTGGGAACGGATCGATCTTATCCGTCCATTTAAACTAAAGTGCTTGAGTTGTCGATCGAGAATAGCAGCTAATTGGCGAATTTGTCCGCAGTGTGGTGCTGTTTTAAGTGCCGGAAAACCAAAACATCCCCATTGCATCTGGGTGAATGCTTGCTGGGAAGATACCGATCCTCACACAGATACTATGCTGTTAGAACTACTTAAAGATGTCTTTGCAAAAGTCTTTAGTGCATTTAGAAGTATTAATGTTTTTCTAACTTCAGATCCGCCAGATCCTTTACAGTGGGGAGATAAATTTACGCACATCGGTTTGATTATCGCTGGCGTAGCCTCTCCCCTGGAGAATCGCGAACCTGTCGATTATTTAGGTATTGCTAGTTTTCATCCCGGCGGAGTTACAGATCGGGCGATAGTTAGGTTAGACCAAATTCTCAATACTGCCGATCGCGCTCAACTATCAACCAATCAATTATCAAACTTAATTGCAAATACGATCGTCCATGAAATCGCCCATACATTAGGCTTAGATCATTCAGAATTACCCGCAGATGTGATGAATGACGGACTAGATCATCGCATTCATAGCTTAATGCCACCGTCGTTTCATGCGGAACAAATTACCCGAATGAATTATGCTATCCACCAACATCAATTGAGTTTATAGGTACATCTCTCTACTGAAAAAATCTCAAGTAAACATAAGTTTGATGGCGATGCTAACTATAACTTTGGGTGTAAACAAGTCAAGATGTTTGGTGAAGAATAATGTACGATCTTAACCAATTGGCTCAAACATGGCAGCAAGTTTGTAGCAATCTCTCGATCGATCTACTCGATCGGGATATCTCTAAGCAACAATCAATCGATCGCATCTTTAAACTTTTAGTTACTGCTTATACTCAATCCGATCGGCATTATCATAATCTCAATCATATCGATCGCATTCTGACTACTATAAATCGGTTTAGCGATTTTCACAGCCCCCGTGCCTTATATTTTGCTGCTTGGTTTCACGATTTTGTATACAATTCGCAAGCTTCAGGTAATGAAATTCAGAGTGTTAAAACTGCACGAGACTTATTAGCCAATTTAGGTGAATCTCAAGCAACGATCGAGCGAGTCAGTTTGTTAATTTTAGCAACCGACGGGCATAAAACCGACCCAAAAGATCGCGATTTATCGATTTTTCTAGATGCAGATTTAGCCATTCTCGGTACGCCGCTAGTTGTCTATCAAGCTTACCAGCAATCGATTCGACGCGAATATAGTTGGGTAGCAGATGCAACATATCAAACTGGACGCATCCGCGTCTTAGAAAGCTTTCTAGCACGCGATCGAATCTATCATACAGAATTATTATCTAACGAACTAGAATCGATCGCTAGACTTAATCTAGAGGGGGAAATAGATTTTTTGAAGAGGAGATGGGAGTAAGAAGTAAGAAGTAAGGAGTAAGAAGTAAGGAAAATAATTTCCCCGCTATTCACTATCCACTATCCACTATCCACTAAAACCTAAAACCTAAAACCTAATTCTGCTCGCCAGAACTGCTAATTCCATACATACCCGATCGACGATAATGAGGTTCGATACTAATTAGATCTTCAATATTGCGTTCGATCGTATTGCAGATTGCATCGAGAGGAAGATCGTTAGGATCGGTACCAAAAGGGTTTTCGATTTCTACCCCGATGGCTTCAATTCCAAACAATGTAAAACTAACTAAAGCAATTGCCGGAGCCGTCCACCAGTCCAGTTCTTCAACAACTTGGAAAGGTAGTAATAAGCAATAGAGCATGATTAACTGCTTGAGATGAATTGCATAAGCCATTGGCATTGGCGTTCGTAAAATTCGTTCGCAAGCACCGAGCATATCGACTAGTCCATTTAAGAGCGTTTGTAATTCGTTCATTTGATACAAACTAATCTGATTTTGCTCGTATTTTGCTTGCAAATAGTCACCGACCCAAAATGCAATTTCCAGAGGTGCATTAGTCGTCGATTGAAGTTTTTTGAATTGTAATGGCGAAACGAGCTTTGACAAACGATCGTCAACAGCTTGGGATCTTAGATGTAGTTTGGTCGATACTGCAAACGCTATTAATAGTTTTAAGATTTGCTCCTTTTCATGTCGATGATTGAGGTCTAACTCGCCGATCGCTACCCAGATCGAGCGCGATAAATTCCGAATATTATTAACTATCGAACCCCAGGCTTTGCGACCTTCCCAGAAGCGTTCGTAAGCGGTATTCGTCCTAAATACTAGTAATAAACCTAAGACAATACTCGGAATTATGCCACCAAAGGCTTTAGCTGCGATCGGCAGTTTATAAAAAGACAAAACCGAGATAAATAAGCCAAAAGATCCACAAAGTACGACTCTACCAAAAATAGTTGGTATGACCGAACCTTGAACTTTAAAAGCAACTTTAAACCAGTTTTTTTGCTCTACACTCATAACTCTTCAGTTGGAATGACACCGATTGCTTCGTCTTGAGATTGTCTGTGTTTGCCATCGATAACAGCACTAACTGTCATATCGCCCATTACATTGATTGCCGTACGACAGCGATCGAGAAACCAGTCTACCGTAATTAGAATCGCAATGTACACAGTTGGCAACCCGACCGAGCTAAATACTAGTGTCATTGTCACCAAACCCGCCTCTGGGATTCCGGCTGCACCCACAGATGCGACAATCGAAGTCAGCACCACCATCAGTTGTTGTACCAGCGAGAGATTTTGCCCTAATACCTGAGAGATAAATAATGCCGACATCGCCTCATACAGTGCGGTACCATCGTTATTAAAATTACTCCCCACCAGCGCGCCGAGTGAAGCTGAAGATTTGCGTAAGCCGAGCTTTTGCAAGACTTCAAAGGTAATTGGCATCGTCGCGGTAGATGAAGCCGTGGAGAACGCCGTAACTAACGCATCTGAGCCACCTTTGATAAATTCCTGCGGCGACAGCCACGAGCCAAATTTGACGCGGATTAGATAATAAATCGCTTGAAGCAACAAAGCGAGAATTACCGCCAACACGAACGAACCTAGCGATTTAAAAGGTTCAAATCCTTGCAGGGCGATAGTTTTCGCAACAATCCCAAATACCGCGATCGGTACTAAGGCAATTACCCAGTGTAAAATTCTAATTACTGCATCAAATAAAATCCCAATCGTCCGCTCGATCGCGATATAGTCACGTATTCCTCGATTTACTTGCTCGGTTTTAATCGCTCTAAGTACGACACCAAATGCTAGGGCGACAAATATCAACGAAATGACATTATTATCTACTAGCGGTTTGACTACTGAATCGGGAATTAGATCGGACAATAGTCCCCACGGATCGAGTTGTTTGACAGGCGACTTATTATCTTGAGCTACAGCCAAAGCTTGTCCGCCAGCACCCGGACGCAGCACATTAGCCACAAATAAGCCGATCGCGATCGCCACTACTGTATTAGTAATTAATAAGATCGATAACTTGCGCCCAGATCTACTGGGAATCTCTGCTGTTAAAAATGTATTGAGAATTGCCAGAAAAATTAAAGGTGTCGCCAGCGTGCGTAAAGCTTTTAAAATTAGGTCGCAAGGTAACGCTAAATGCTTGATAACATCTTTTTCTAAAATCGGGTTGCCAGCTCCCAACAGCACGCCGACGATGACTGCCACAATTAAAGCTGCAACAATTTGTAAATACAAAGGAATTTTATTCATGATTTAATTCTCAATTCAATAAAGCTCGATCCAAACCTGGTATCTAACCCAAGTTGCGAGTCTATGGGTTTCTAGTGGGATGGGTGTTAGCTGTTAGCTGTTAGCTTTTAGCTGTTAGCTGTTAGCTGTTAGCTGTTAGGTTTTAGCTGTTAGGTTTTAGCTGTTAGGTGTTAGATCCGATCCCATCGCTAATACCTAATACCCAATACCTAATACCCAATATCTAATACCCAAATCTTTAACCTTAGTTATAACTAGCAACTTGCGGTATTTAGCATCTTATCGTCTTACTTGGGTTGGAAATGCCAAAATATGACATTCTGGTAAAAATTCATCACATCGACAGTCGATCGAGAATATTAAGATTTATACTAGTCAATCGGATCGAGATGATAAGATCTATGCTACTGAATCGATCGTACTTGTATCATGAGCATATCCACTAGCCCCACCACATCAATTACTTGGTCGCTGTTACTCCAACAACTGCTAGACAGAGAATCACTCAGCCAGCAGCAAGCCACCATGCTGATGCAGGGATGGTTGCAAAATGAGATTTCACCCGCGCTCTCAGGGGCGATTTTAGTCGCATTAGAAACTAAGGGCATCACCGCCCCAGAACTAGCCGGGATGGCGCGCGTATTGCAAACTCCAGCCATCGCACATGCCATTCCGGTTATCGATACCTGTGGGACTGGCGGCGATGGTGCCTCGACATTTAATATCTCCACCGCAGTGGCGTTTGTCGCCGCAGCAGCAGGGGTGAAAGTGGCAAAACATGGCAGCAGGTCAGCATCGAGCCGCGTTGGTTCTGCGGACGTATTGGAGGCTCTGGGCGTACGCTTGACAGCTCCCGCCGAGCGAGTGGTGGCGGCGGTAGAAGAGGTGGGAATTACCTTTTTATTTGCGGCGGGTTGGCACCCAGCCATGAAGGCTGTCGCACCCCTGCGTCAAGAGTTGAAAATTCGGACGATTTTTAATTTAATCGGCCCCCTAGTCAATCCGCTGCATCCGACAGGACAAATTATCGGCATATTTACAGATAAATTGCTAGAAACGATGGCGACAGCCGCCGGAATTTTGGGTACTGGGCAAGCGATCGTTTTACACGGGCGCGAACGGTTAGATGAGGCAGGTTTGGGCGATTTAACCGATCTGGCAATTTTAGAGAACGGACGAGTGCGACTGACGAGTATCGATCCGACGGCATTCGGGCTTACCACCGCACCGATTACCGCGCTCAAAGGTGGCGATGTGGCTGAAAATGCGGCAATTCTCACCAGTGTATTGCAAGGTAAAGGTACCCCCAGTCAACGCGATGTCGTCGCGCTCAATGCTGGGCTGGCTTTACAAGTAAGTGGTATGATTCCGATCGGAGCGCATCAACGCGGGATTGAAATGGCACAAACTGTCTTGAGCAGCGGCGTTGCTTGGGATAAATTAACGCAGTTAGTCGAGTTTTTGAAACAGGATGAGTAAACACGTTCCTGGAGTAAGCAGTTTGGCAAGTGTAGCAACTATGGGAATGGTACCCATTGCTGTTAGCCTTTCCCCTTTACTCCCATAAATCCATCATCTCAATCAAAATTGCGGTATGTCTTACTTAATCCGGTTAATCTCGATTGTCTTCAGTAGCTCGATCGTCTTATATGGTACCGCTAGTTTGGGACTATCGGCAACGGAAGTTGCCAAAATTGCTAAAGCGGCGACAGTCAAGATTGAAGGAGATAATTCTCAAGGTTCGGGAGAGATTATTCAACAACAAGCCGGACAATATTTTGTATTGACTGCCGCTCATGTAGTGCAGAATAGTGAAGTAAAATATGCCGTAGTCACGTCGGACAATCGCCGCTATCCATTGTCTCCATCGGCAATTCAGATGCTACCAGGGGTCGATCTGGCTGTGGTAAAATTTACTAGCGATCGACGTTATTTAGTACCAAAGTTGGGTGATGCTAATACTGCTACTGAAGGTACGACTACATATGTGTCGGGATTTCCCAGCGGTACCGAAGCGATCGATGTTTCGATTTTTAGTTTTACAGATGGTAAAGTTACGGCTAATAGTAGTAGACCATTAAAAGATGGTTATTCAATTATTTACAGTAATAGTACTCTGCCGGGAATGAGTGGCGGTGGCGTATTTAACGATCGGGGGGAATTAGTTGCCATTCATGGCAAAGGCGATGTCGATACCAAAATTCAGACTTCTGAAATCAATCCTAATATTCGGGTTAAAACTGGATTTAATTTAGGCATACCAGTTAATACTTTCCAGCAACTATCTGCAAAAATCGGTTTAAATACTGGGATAAAACCCATTATTGCCACTAAGACACCCACAACCGATGACTTTATTTTGAGTGGATTCGAGCGAGTATCAAAATCGGATCTAGCTGGATCGGTAGTCGCTTTTTCTAAAGCGATCGAAGTCAATCCCAAGTTGGTAACACCCCGATTTTGGCGAGGTTCTTGTAAGTTATTAATGGGCGATGCGCGGGGTGCGATTGAAGATTTGAGTGCGGCGATCGCGATCGCGCCCAACAAGATTGAAGCTTATATGTATCGGGGTTCTGCCTATGCTAAGATTGGCGAAAAAACCAAGGCGATCGCCGATTTAGATAAAGCTGTCAGTCTCAATCCCCGCTCGGATGTTGCCTATGGAAATCGGTGCGCTCTCAAATTTAATCTCCGCGATTTTACAGGTGCGATCGCCGATTGCAACCGGGCGATTCAACTCAGCCCTAAAAATAGCTTTTATTATAGTTCTCGCGGTTCGGCATACTATCAGCTCAACCGCTATCGAGAGGCATTAAACGACCAAAATATCGCAATCCAAAAAAATCCTCAAGACAAGATTCTCTATCTCAGTCGAGGACTGGTGAAAAATAGTTTGGGTGACAATAATGGCGCGCTGTCAGATTTTAATATCGCGCTAAAATCTAAATACAATCCTCAAATTACATCAGAAATTTACAATACTCGCGCCCGCGTCAAAAACGAACTTAAAGATCGTCGCGGTGCGATTGCTGACTTTACCGAAAGCCTAGAAGTATTGCCAGATAATTCCCAAACTTATTTTTTCCGAGGTAATACTTATTACGAAGCAGGCAATTTATTAGCCGCAATTACCGATCTCGATCGAGCGATTAAACTCAATTCCAAATTTGTCGAAGCCTATCTCTTGCGGGGTGTCGTTTATAACGATACCAAAAATTCACGAGAGGCAATTGAAGATTTTAATATCGCACTTCAGCTCAACCCCAATCTTGCTGCTGCGATCCTCAGCAATCGCGGACTTTCAAAGTTCGATTTAGGCAATAAACAAGGCGCGCTAGCTGATTTCGATCGCGCGATTAGTCTCGATCGAGATGTGCCCAAAGCCTATTATTATCGAGGTTTAATTAAGGTATCATCGGGCAATAAACAGGGTGCGATCGCCGATTTACAGACGGCGGCTAAGTTGTATTCAGCCCGCAAAGACAACCAAAAATATCAACTAGCAATCAAAAAAATTGCCGAATTGCGACGATCTAAATAACGGGAGTCGCTCCTGTTGGAGCAACCGCATTATTTATACTAAACCTAGTTCGCGCTTGAGCAAATTAATCGATTTCAAACCGATATAGCTCTCGCTTTCGACGACTTGAGGAATCCTAATTAAGTCGTCGCCAGCAGCTTCGATCGCTTGATGGACGATATTTAGGCTGGCTTTATCGCTGATAATGGTATGAGCGCGGCGGATCGTGGCATTGAGTTTATAGTTATCCTTGGTTTGACACGCCATCACTAATAAATCGTCGCCACGCATACTGTGTACCATCATTTCAGCGACTGCTAAAATTCCCGCACTGAGACTGACAATCCCCACATAACTATTTTTGGGGAGAGTTTTGACAAGGGCTAGCTCTTTTTCGTAATCTTGTAAGTCTACAGGAATCACACGGATCGATCGCGGTGCAATGACTTGGCTACCAGCTAATTTTGCCTCTACGCTGCTAATAAAATAGCGACTGGTAACGACTGTCGCCGCTAATGATTGCGCCAGTTGTGCTTCCAATTTATCTAAGGTAACAAGCTGCACGGGAATACCTAACGATTGTTGCAACTCTTGGAGCATTAACTCACCCGCACCCATTTCAATTCTGGGGACAGTCACAAATACTCTGGCACTACACCGCCACCGCCAGTCGATTTCAGTTAAAAATAATTCTCGTGCTTGATTGAGCGAATAACCTTGTGCGAGTAGGGTATTGAGGCTCTGAGAGACTAAATCGAGCGCGGAAAGACTCGGATCGATCTGAGCATCCGCAACTAGATGATTGCTTTCATGCCCCAATGACTTGACATATATACCCGAACCAGGGACGGATTCGACTAAGCCAGTGCCTTCTAATTGGCTGTATACTTTACCGATCGTGTTGCGATGCAATCCTGTCTGCATGGCTAATTGACGGGTACTGGGTAATCGATGTCCGGGGGAAAATTGCCGAGACGCGATCGCAAACAACATCTGATCGTATAGTTGTTTTGATACGGGAATTTCGCTATCAGTTTGAATGTGGAATTGCATCGGTAGATTAGTTGACAGTCGATTTTAACAGTTGACAATCAAGAGGTAGTTGGGAAGCTTCCTTAATTACGACAAACACGTCTAAAAAGCTGCTGCCAGAAATTTATAGTTAGTTTGTCTGATGCTCTCAGCATACCCTTACGACAACGGGCTGTTCGTATCGATCGAATGTTGGCGATCGTCACAGCACCGCCGTTACCATTAAACTTCAACCCCAACTCGACTAATTTCGCGACTCTTGAGGCTCTAGTTCAACTTCTTTGTCTGCGGACTTCATACAACATCAACGCGGCGGCGGTGGCGACATTTAATGATTCTACCGTTGCCGACATTGGAATTTTAACCTGAAGCTCGGCTAATGCGGCTAAATCTGCGCTCAATCCCGCGCCCTCATTACCTAGTAAAATTAGTGTAGGCGATCGCAAATCAACATCCCAATAGCTAGTCGTCGTATGAGAAGTTGTCGAAATAACCCTAACTCCCTGCTGCTGATAACTAGTAACCAATGCGTGCAAATCGTCACTTACGCCCATCGCCAGCCGAAACCATTGCCCAGCCGAGGCGCGAAGTACTTTAGGATGATCTAAATCGACACTATCCCGACTCACCCACAATCCATCCGCACCTACAGCCGCCGCCGTGCGAACGATCGTGCCTAAATTCCCCGGATCTTGAATGGTAGATAATGCGATCGTCAAGTTGGCGGGAATAGGTGGCGTGGCTCCAGCCATCCGGGGCGCAATTGCCACGATCCCATCTGGATTCATCGTCGTCGCGATCGATCTAATTACTTCATCGCTGACTAATTCTACCCGTTGGCACAGCCTCTCTGAAAGAGAATCGCTAGTGTCACTCACGATCGACCACAATTCGGGATGACGCTCTTGCCATTGCGGGGTACAGCAAACGATATCCAATGGATAATTCACCGCACAGGCTTCTTGAATTAAATGCGTCCCTTCTAATAAAAATAATTGCGTTTCTCGCCGCTCCTTGGCATTTTGGAGCTTTTTAATTTGCTTGACGAGTGGGTTTTGAGTACTAGTTAACATATTGACTGCGATCGAGATACTATAGATCGGCGAACGCAGATAATTACTCAACGTTCGCCGATAACTCTAATAACTCTAAAACACGATGCGCGACCCGAGACTCGAACTCGGAA